>JAYEKB010000098.1:0-4414 GCA_034660835.1 Thermodesulfobacteriota bacterium | reverse complement strand
TCACTGAGCAACTCGTAAAAGCGAAACATGAGCTCATCACTGACAGAGAGCACCTTGCCGAATATATCACCCGGTGACTCTGAGATACCAATATAGTTGCCCAATGACTTGCTCATCTTATTGACACCGTCCAACCCTTCCAAGAGCGGCATGGTCAGCACTATTTGAGGTTCCTGGCCCCTGGCCCGCTGCAGGTCTCTACCCATGAGCAGATTAAATAACTGATCGGTACCACCAAGCTCCACATCCGCTTCCATGGCCACTGAATCATAGCCCTGGATCAGGGGATAGAGAAACTCGTGGATGGAGATGGGCCGGTTGGACTCAAATCTTTTCTTGAAATCATCACGCTCAAGCATGCGGGCAACCGTCAACTGGGACGCTAAACGAATCATTTCATAGGAAGAAAGCTCACCCAGCCAGGTTGAGTTGAACACCACTTTGGTCTTTGCGGGATCAAGGATCTTGAAGACCTGTTCCTTGTAGGTCTCGGCGTTGCGCAGGATATCTTCACGGGTAAGCGGCGGCCTGGTATCGGATTTACCGGTCGGATCCCCGATAAGCCCGGTGAAATCGCCGATCAAAAAATTGATCTCATGGCCAAGCAGCTGCAAATGACGTAGTTTCTGCAACAGGACTGTATGACCTAGATGCAGGTCAGGGGCTGTTGGGTCAAAGCCGGCCTTGATAATAAGCGGTGTATCGGTTTCAATGGAGTGTTTGAGTTTCTTTTCCAGGTCTTCCCTGGTAATCAGATCAACACAGCCCCGCTCAATGAGCGCTATCTGTTCCTCTACGGATTTCATTGCATCAGTTTGTGAATGGTTAATTAGGGGTTGGCTGGTGGCTGATGGCTGATGGCTCATAGCTCATAGCTCATGGCTGATAGCTCATAGCTCTTAGCTGATAGCTCATAGCTCTTAGCTCATAGCTCATAGCTCTTAGCTCATAGCTCTTAGCTCATAGCTCATAGCTCTTAGCTCATAGCTCTTAGCTCATAGCTCATAGCTGATAGTCGACTCCCATGAGCCATGAGCTAAGAGCCATCAGCCATCAGCCATCAGCCATCAGCCATCAGCCATCAGCCATCAGCCATCAGCCATCAGCCATCAGCCATCAGCCATCAGCCATCAGCTATCAGCTATTTCGCATACTCCACAGCCCGTGTCTCACGAATCACGGTGACCCGAATCTGACCGGGATAGGTCAGCTGCTCTTCAATATTTTTTGCAATATTACGACTCATCAGGGTGGCCTCATCATCATGCACCTTCTGACTGTCCACGATAATACGGAGGTCACGACCGGCCTGGATGGCATAGGATTTATCAACCCCCTCAAAGGAGTTGGCAATATTTTCCAGGTCTTCCAGCCGTTTAACATAACTCTGCAGCATTTCCTTGCGGGCACCAGGCCGGGCACCGGACAGGGCATCTGCCGACTGAACCAGCACATCCAAAACGCTTTTGGGCGGCTGGTCTTCGTGGTGAGCGCCGATGGCGTAGACGACATCTTCAGGCTCTCCATATTTCCTGGCCAGGTCACGACCGATAATGGCATGGGAACCCTCCACCTCGTGGTCCACAGCCTTACCGATATCATGCAAGAGTCCGGTCCGTTTTGCCTTTTTGACATCAAGGCCAAGCTCTGCTGCCATAACGCCGCAGAGAAAAGCGACTTCAAGGGAATGCTGGAGAATATTCTGCCCGTAACTGGTGCGATACTTCAGGCGACCAATCAGGTTGATCAGGTCTGCATGCATACCATGGGCCCCCACATCAAAGGTAGCCTGCTCACCGGCCTCCTTGATCTCGACATCCAGGTCTTCCGTAACCTTGGCAACCACTTCCTCAATACGGGCCGGATGAATCCTGCCGTCGGAAATCAGCTGCAGCAATGCAAGACGCGCAATCTCACGACGGACCGGATTAAAACCAGACAGGATAACCGCCTCCGGCGTATCATCAATAATGATATCAATGCCTGTAGCGGCTTCAATAGCCCGAATATTGCGTCCTTCCCGGCCGATGATCCGCCCCTTCATCTCATCGTTGGGCAGAGGTACCATGAAGACGGTCTTACCGGCAACATAATCACCGGCATACCGGGCCATGGCAAGAGCGAGAATATTTTTGCCCTTTCGGTCCGCCTCAAGTTTCATCTCATTTTCGATGAGAATCAACCGTTTAGCCGCATCCATCCTGGCTTCACTTTCAATGGACTCCAAAAGCTGTTTTTTAGCCTCATCACGCCCAATGCCGGAGATTTTTTCAAGTTTATAGCGCTGTTCCTCAATCAGTCCATCTATTTCTTTTTTACGCCGGACCACTCCCTGTTCCCGGGTAACAAGTTTCTCTTCCCTGGAATTTAAATCGGACGCCCTCTTTTTCTGGTCATTAAGTTCATCCTGAACCTTGTCAAGTTTACGATCGAGCCTCCGCTGCTCATCCTTGATCTCATACCTGGAAACTTTAATCTCTTGTTCCGCTTCTTTTTTGGTCTGGTACGCTTCCTCTTTAGCCTGTAACAGGGACTCTTTTTTGGCCTGTTTAGCCTCCTGGAGAGCATTTTCTATAATTTTTCGCCCCTGAGCCTCAACGTTTTCCTGATTCCCCTCAATAAGCTTTTTTCTCAGAAAAAAACCGATAATCGCACCGACTATCAAGCCAAACCCAAGCAGAAGCATCATATTTCCACTTATATCCATGACAATATACCTGCTATGTTATGCAGCTTTTCCCCTTGTATGAGAAACGACAGCTGCGAATATAGAAAAAAATGGAGAAAGTGATGGCGGTTTAGAGAATAAACCAATACAGGCAAGGCCGTGGAGACTGTTGGTTCCGGATAGACGCTGCTTTAACGCCGCAATAAACCGATACGTTTCAGTCGATAGACCGATAAGGCAGAATACCACTGCCACAGCCGCAGCAACATGATATCTCCCCGGTTAACATCCCGCTGGAGGGGTTACACATATATGGTAAACCTGATCTCGTCAGAGTTGTCTACGATCACCGGACCCGAATCTGTCCGCCTGTTTCACTTAAAAACCATTCCGATTACAGTACGGGAAATGGCAATATCTAAACAGCAGCCAAGCCGCTGGTATCAAAAAAATCCCCACCCTGCCGTGTCAACGCAATGATTAAACCTAAAAAATTAGGTGGGCATGCTCATATTGTCGTCTGGGAATCAATAAAGTTTTCCATAATCCAACAGGGAAGCTACCCTATCAATGAGAGTTGGCTCAATACTCCGTTAATCACAAACAGCGCAGGGAACCTGAATGTTCTTTTACACTTATTTATACTTACAACATATAGCAAAAACCGAAGAAAAGCAAAACCAATTTCCCGGACCACTCACTCTATGCAAGAAGATACCCTGTCAATCAATTTATCAATCGACTGTTCCTGCTCTGTACGAAACAAGCTGAACTCCTTGTCCAACTTTACATAGCCGGCAGCCAATTGCAGGCAGCCCAGTACAAGCATTGTGCTGGAGGGCACTGTACTTCTCGCGGCAAGATCCGTCCCCTCCAGTTTGTCGCGGAGCATGGCAATAGCACTCTGCACCTCGTCTTCCGGCGCATCACTGTAAAAAGAAAATTCCTGTCCAAACAGGTTGAAGCTGACAAGGCGCTCTTCCATGACAAAATCCTGGTAAGCCGTCACAGGCACCCCATCTTCATACAGTTGCTCCCGCCCGCATAGAAGGACTATAGCGGACGCAAGCAACTGCATAAATATGGGCCACCTGTACCAGCTTACAACTTAGAGGTATGGAATAGCGCACAGTTACAAACCGGTGAAGGGGTCATAAATCCTGGTAAGCTCAACTTAATGGTTTTCCTCGTTGTCCGATTCAAAAAGAGAGCCCTGCTGTTCTTCTTCGTCATCTGCCTGAGCCGTTTCATTCTGCTCAGATTCCCACTGTTCAATACGTCCAAGCAGACCTGAAACACGGCTGCCGACTTCAGAACGCTCACTGGTAAGCCCGGCAATATCATCTTTTAAGGCCCCACACTCCTCATCACGTTCGCGCAGCGTTCCCTCCAGGGCATGAAAACTGTTCTTCAGGTCATTATATTTGTTGAGCAGACTATCGACAAACTCTTCAAGTCGAACAAGTTCCGCATTATTTTCCATGATACACTCCTCTTTTTTTTCGGAACCGGCAACGGCACCCATAACTTATTGAAATTAAAGATAACAATTTAAAAGATAACTATACCTGCCAACAACCCTAAGTGCAAGGGTTTTGCGTCCATCAACACATGAAAAACCTAACCCGCATATTTCACAAGTCGAGGCGGCTGCAGATGCGCTGAGCGCAGGAGTAGGCTATAGTTGCCTATGCCTGCTCCTGCAGCGACAAAGCAGGTGCGGTCGCATCGGCTTGCCTTCGGTGA
>JAYEKB010000097.1:0-16854 GCA_034660835.1 Thermodesulfobacteriota bacterium | reverse complement strand
ACGGAAGTTAAGCTCCTCAGCGCCGATGGTACTGCATGGGAGACTGTGTGGGAGAGTAGGTCGTTGCCGTTCTTTTTTCTTGTAGAACCACAAAAGCCCTTACCGGGTCACCGGTAAGGGCTTTTGTTGTTTAGAAGGATGTATTTTTGTGTCTCAAGGAGACTGTGCGTCAGGCTTCCTGTACTCCACCCGTTATTACCCTGTTCACCTCAACTGCAAATTGCTCAGCAGTAAAAGGTTTTGCCAGGTAGCCGTTAAGACCCATATCCCGGGATGACTCTGCAGTTACATGTTCACTGTAGCCGGTACAAAGAAGAACCGGCATATTGGACCGTACTTTTCGTATCTCCGAAAAAAATTGCAAACCCGTCATGTCAGGCATAGCCATATCGGTTATGACAAGGTCATAATCCTCCGGATCAGCACAAAATGCATCCAGGGCCGCCGGACTGCTTAAAAAACCATTCGCAGTATATCCGGCCCGATGCAGAATCTGGACCTCGTAGTCAACAATCTGCCGTTCATCATCCACCACCAGCACCCTGCCCTCACCTGTTGGAAGATCCTGCCTGTGTTGACTCTCCGAACTCTCCTGACAGCCGATCTCAGGCAGGTACACAGTAAAGCAACTTCCCTGACCGATTTCAGTATCAACGGTTACCGCACCACCGTGATCACTGACAATACCGTGGACAACGGAAAGCCCAAGTCCGGTGCCCTCTTCCTTTTCGCTGGTTGTAAAATAGGGCTCAAAAATACGACCGATATATTCAGTTGAAATCCCACTCCCATTATCTTCCACAGTGATGCATACATACTTGCCATGGCTCAGATTACCAATCTCTACCCCCTCTCTTGAGGCAACAACGACACTTTTCATACTGACCTTGATCCAGCCTCTATCTGCTCTAATTGCCTGGTAGGCATTGGTGCACAGATTCATTATCACCTGGAGAATCTGGGTCGGATCGGCACGCACCATTACTTCTGCATTCAAGTCCTCGATTATTTCAATATTTGCAGGCAGGGTAGACCGGAGAAGTTTTAAGGCCTCTTTTATGACTGTGGAAAGACGAAGTGCAGCAACATTTTTCTCAGTCTGACGGCTGAATGTCAAAATTTGCTCGATCAGTTTACCGGCCCTGTCCGCCCCCCTGATGACCTCCTGAATATTGTTTTCCAGCAAGGAATTATCCTTACAATGCAGCAGCGACAACTCTGCAAATCCCATAATAGCAGTGAGGATATTATTAAAATCATGGGCGATACCTCCGGCGAGAGTACCGATGGCCTGCATTTTCTGAGCCTGCCGTACCTGTTTTTGCAACAAAATCTGATTTGTGATATCACGCTTGACGGCAACATAATTTATTACTTTACCGGTGTGATCCGTGACCGGTGTTATAATCGCGTCTTCTTCATAAAGAGTGCCGTCTTTTTTTCTGTTAATAAAGTGACCATGCCAGGTGTTTCTCTCGTCAAGGGTATCCAGTATCGCCTTGTAAAAGGATTTATCATGCTTGCCGCTTCTCAAAATACGCGGAGTCTTGCCGACAACTTCCTCCAAAGTATAGCCGCTGACTCGTTCAAAGGCAGGATTGATATAACTTATTCTATATTTTGTATCCGTGATCATTACAGAATCATCGGTTTGCTCTGTCACCGTGGCAAGTAGTCTCCTGAGTTCTTCACCTTCAAAACGGGCTCTGAGATCCCGGAAAATACCCTGTACGACTCTCCTTTCCCCCACCTTGATGGTACTGGAACTTATCTCAACAGGAATCTGTTGTCCATCTGCATGCAGCAAATAAATCTCTGAAATATTACGCCTGTCCTCTATACCTTCTCTGTTGTGGCATTTAAATATATCATCTGTAGATCTCCGTTCATTTTCAGAACGCAGTTTTGACTGATGCATGCCGATTAAATCAGCCTTGGCATAACCGGTAAGCACTTCTGCCTTGCGATTGGCCTGGAGGATTAACCCGGTTTCGGCATCAGCAATCAGAATGGCATCATTAGCCGTTTCAATTAATTTTTTGTACTGTTCCCTGGACTCATGCAAAGTAGCTTCCAGCATCTTTTGCGGGGAAATATCGGTTAAGCTGACCAGTGCGAGGGAATCCTCTCCCGGCAAAACATCGATATTAATTATGGCGTCCAGATGGTTACCTTCAAAAGTTCTGGACTCTGTTTGCAAAGATACATGCATTAACCCGGAAAACAGTGCAAGACAAAGACTACGTACTGACTCAATTGTCTTGCGGGTATAGAGCCGCTTTACTTTTCCGGTCAAACTCTCTTTATCACTGGTCTCAAACAACTGCAAAGTCGCCCTGTTAACGTCAATAATCGGCAACCTTTTCAAAGTATTGACAAAAAATCGAGGCTGCTCATCATAAAACTTATTCAAATCGGTTACGCCTGACGCTCGCAATTCCTCGAAAGAGTTGATTAATATTGAGATATCAACAAGAAACAGAGCAACACTGGAATAATGAAAAAAAGAGCGAAAACGTTGTTCACTACGAACAAGCTCTGCCTCAATTTTCTGCTCTTTTGCAATATTTTTTTTGATTGCATTCAAAATACTCTGGTTGTTATAGACTTCACACAATCGTTGGGCCACATACCGAAAAAGAGCAATTTCGGTTTCAGTCCACATCCGTTTGTGATCACATTGATGCAGTTCCAGTAACCAGGGACGATCATTTTTCATCTTGAGTGCAATGGACATGCTGGAATAAATAGCGTATCTGTCCATCATGTCAGGATCATACCATTTCCCTGTGCCCCGGATCTGTATTATCGGATCATCAGAGGCAAGGGCATCCTGAAATAATTCAGCAAACCCCGGGCTTACTTTCAACCTGTTTTTCCCGGAAAACAAATCGGGATTTTCCGGCGTAGTTGCCTCGTAACAAACCTGCACCTCAGATGAATCCGGGTCACAGGGATAGACAAGCCATACCCGATCAGCATTAAAGATCTTTCGAAATTCCCGTACCGCTGCAGTCATCAATTCCTGAGGTTCAATAACCTCTGAAAACACACCGGCAAGATCGTTAAGGGCAGCTAATATCGAGATATCTGTTGTGGAGATGGAGGAAGTTGTCATTTTATCCAAGCGATGAGCAATGTTTACTGTGGACTTAATCAACATCGGAATGGCGGCAGAATACCCCATCCATTCCAAACCGATTAACGGTTGTTTTCATACAATTGCAAGAGTAATATACACCCTTTCTCTCACTAAAAGACAGGAGAAAAAAACAAATGAACCTTCAGCAGATCAATTGATACGACGTGGTCAGCGTCTCCAGCCGATTTCCTTTGCAGCCCGGCAGATTTCAGAAAATCAAGAACAGACAAGCCTGTTGGGAACAGGATATTTCCTTTGTTTTCATTGACAGTCCGCAACAGTGTCGGTAATTCTACTCATAATGAAAGAGTATCTACACTTCGCCCCCATTGACTTTCAGCCTGGCATTACCTATGGAATCCGGTCACAAGAGTGGAACATTGTATATCGTCGCCACCCCGATCGGTAATCTTTCCGATATCAGCCGCCGCATGGAACTGGTGCTGGGTGAGGTTGATCTAATTGCCTGCGAGGATACGCGTCATACCAGAAAGCTCCTTTCTCATCTTGATATCAATGTCCCGTTGACAAGTTATTACCGTGAAAAAGAGCAACAAAAGGCAAAAATACTTCTAAAAAAACTTATCGATGGCCGGAATATTGCGTTAGTATCAGATGCAGGGACACCCGGTTTGTCCGATCCGGGGGCTGTACTGGTCCGGGCAGCACGATCAGCAGCTATTACAGTGATACCGGTACCCGGACCGTCGGCTCTTGCCGTTGCGGTGTCCGTTGCCGGGCTGGATTACACCAGCTTTTTTTTTGGTGGTTTTCCTTCGGCAAAAAAAGGAGAACGATGTAAACTGTTCACTTCTCTCAAAGCACTTTCCTGTCCGCTTATCTTTTATGAATCCCCACACAGGATCAGGAAAACTCTGCAAGACTGTTTAAAAATTTTTGGAGACCGACGGGCACAACTGTTCAGAGAACTGACCAAGCTTCATGAACAACACCTTGCAGAATCTATTTCAAAGCTGATTGAACTGACTGACAAAAAAGTGCGCGGAGAACTTGTACTGATTATTGATGGCCGCCCCGACCAGGACGATGATCGTCCGAGCAACATTGATGATTTAATACTATGGTATCGGGACACAGGAAAAAGTTCCCTTAAGGATGCTGCCCGAATTATTGCAACTGATCTTGATATTTCCAGATCACAAGTTTACCAACGGGCCTTGTCCCTCTGGCACGAAAAGTAAAACCATACATTTTACATGACATTTCACACGTAACTTGCAATGGGCATGTTGAAAACATGCATTGAACAGTTATTGAACGGTGGTTTTGCTAATTATTGGGTACCACCTGAATAGTTACCAAAAAAGTAACTATTCAGGTCAGTATAAAAAACCTGCGTCTACCTCAGAATGTAACTGTTCAGATGTGCTCCATATTGGGGTAAGCAGGTCAACGAATCTATAACAGCGAAGCGGTGTCACCGCCTATGTGAGGCGATCTGATCGCCCCAGGTAGCGTAGACTCCGAGATGGGTGCAGCTGAATAGTTACCAAAAAAAGAGGATAAAATGAACCGAATCGAAACCGTTGTGAATCACTGTACAAACACTGAACTTGCTGCCCAGCTTCAGGCCGCATGTCGAGCAGCCCTTGTCGGCGGCTCCATTATTCGCAACCTGTATGATACTCCCCATACCATTGAGATGAAAGGCGTTATTAACCTGGTAACCGAGGCCGATGTAGCGTCTGAGTCAGCCATCATTGCCTCTTTAAACGAAGACGCACCCGGTATCGATATTATGGCGGAAGAATCTTCCGGAGATAATCTTAAGGCTCCAACAGGTTCAGTCTGGGTTATCGACCCTTTGGACGGCACTACCAACTTTGCACACGGTTTTCCTATTTTTGCTGTTTCAATAGCTCTGCTTAAAGACGGGGTTCCTCAAGTCGGGGTCGTCTACTGCCCCATGCAGGATGAACTGTTTGCCGCCTGCAAAGGTGGTGGAGCCTGGCTGAACGGCACCCCAATCAATACGACTACGACCAAATTTCTGGTCGAGGCGCTTGTTGCCACCGGCTTTCCCTATGATATTCATAAAAACCTGGATAATGTTCTTGGACAAATGCGTGCAATACTGCCCAAGGTACGAGATATTAGACGGGCGGGAGCTGCAGCAGTGGACCTTGCCTATGTTGCCTGCGGCCGGCTGGATGGGTTCTGGGAAATGAATCTGCAGCCTTGGGATACTGCTGCAGGCTGGCTGCTGGTGACCGAATCAGGTGGGGTTGTAAGCGACTTTTCAGGACAAACATACTCCCCTTTTACTCCTGAAATTCTTGCGACAAACAGCCCGTTGCATCCGTTGCTGACAGACCTGTTAGGGTGAATAACGAGCCGACTTCCCGCTCGTACCTGCCCCTGCGGTTAGTCCATGCCATGATGCTGCTGGCAGCCGCTCTGGGTTCCACCTCATTTACAGTGGGCAAGGCTATTGCAACGGGTATGGATCCGGCAATACTTACCCTGATCCGTTTTATGGTGGCGGCCCTGCTCTTTCTGCCTTTTCTATGCTGTCAATGCGGTCTGAAACTTCCGACCGGAAGGACATTGCTGCGTTACTCCATCATCAGCTTCACCCTGACCGGTTTTTTCTGGCTCATGTTTCTCTCCCTGCGCTCCACCACAGCGCTCAACACCGGCGTAATATTTACACTGGTACCTGGAATTTCCGGCATATACAGTGCAATCCTGTTACGGGAACGGCTGGGAAAATACAGAATAATGGCCATGATTTCGGCCACTATTGGAGCCCTCTGGGTACTCTTTCAGGGAAGCCTGAAGCGAGTGCTGGCCTTTGACCTTAATTCCGGCGACCTGATCTTCTTCTGCAGCTGCCTGCTTATAGCCTTTTACACCCCCCTGGTGAAACTACTGCACCGTGGGGAAGCCATGGCCGAGATGACCTTCTGGATCCTGGTCACCGGCAGCGGCTGGCTGCTGCTCTTTTCCGGATACCGGCTGCCTGCTGTCCCCTGGACAGATATCAACATGCAGGTCTGGGCAGGGATTATTTATCTTGCCATATTCTGCACCATCATCACTTTTTTTCTCAGCCAGCTATCAACCCTGTACCTGGGGCCAACCCGGGTCATGGCCCACAGCTATCTCTACCCACCGTTTATCCTCGCCCTTGATTGGATCTTCGGGCACCAACTTCCTCCTCTGCAGGCACTGCCCGGGGTTGTCCTCATCGTTGTTGCCATGTTCATTGTCCAACATGGCTCAGATAGGATTGATCTCACAGAAAAAAAATCTTCGGTCAGTTGATGGTTGTCAGGGCATTAAGTTGCAATTTCCTGACAAACCCTTTGCCTCCACTCCTCAAGAAGAAATAATGCCTGATCGGATCTGAATTTTCCACGGTCCCTTTTCTTCATCTTTTTTTGAAGTGGAGGGAAAAGACCGAAATTTACATTGGAAGGTTGAAAATCAGCAGGCTCAGACTCGGTTAAGTGGCGTATCAGTGAACCAAAGGCCGTAGCAGGAGGAGGTACAGTCATCTCCTTATCAGTAGCAAGGTGAACTGCGTTTATTCCGGCAAGCAGCCCCATGGCTGCTGATTCTACATATCCTTCCACGCCGGAAAGCTGGCCTGCCAGGAACAGACCGGGACGTTTTTTCATCTGCAGAGAATTATCCAGCAGCTCCGGAGCGCAGATAAAGGTGTTGCGGTGAATGGAACCAAGGCGAACAAATTCTACTTGTTCAAGGCCGGGAATCGTTTGGAAAATCCGTTTCTGCTCCGAATAGGTTAGCTTGGTCTGAAATCCCACCAGATTATACATGGTTTCCTCACGATTCTCTGCCCGCAGCTGCACAACGGCGTGGGCGACCTTTCCTGTCTCAGGATGGGCCAACCCCACCGGTTTCATGGGACCGAAACGTAAGGTATCCTTACCTCTGTCACACATGACCTCGATGGGTAAACAGCCTTCAAAATATTTTGTCTTCTCAAAACTCTTCAACTCTACAGTCTGTGCATGGGCAAGCATTTCAATAAACAAAGTATACTGCTCCTCTGTCATAGGGCAGTTGAGGTAATCTCCGGGATTATCGTCATCCCAGCGCGATTTACGATAGATGATGTTCATATCCAGCGAATCAGCAGCCACAATAGGAGCAATAGCATCGTAAAATGCCAGGTGTTTTTCCCCGGTAAGCTCTATCAGGCTGGCAGTCATAGCCTCAGAAGTCAGCGGTCCGGTGGCCAGGATGACCGGGATATCAGCTTGTGGAAGCTCGGTTACTTCTTTGCGGATAATAGATATTTTCGGGTGTTCCTCCATGATCTTTGAAATATAGGAGGCAAACTTGAGCCGATCAACGGCCAGAGCAGACCCGGCCGGTACTGCCGTGGCATCTGCAGCTTGAATGATAAGTGAGTTGAGACGTCGCATCTCTTCCTTCAGCAGCCCTACCGCAGAATTAACGGCATTGGACCGCAAGGAGTTGGAGCAGACAAGTTCTGCCAGCAGTTCCGACTCGTGGGCAGGACTGAAGACGATCGGTTTCATCTCGTACAGTTCTACACTTTGGCCACGCTCCGCTGCCTGCCAGGCAGCCTCACAGCCTGCCAGACCACCGCCGATAATCAATATGTCACTCATTCAATAATTACCTCTATGCGACGGCGCCCCCAGTTGAGAGCATCTTGGTGAGATTCAAAATAAAGATCTATCCTATCCGGTCCCTTGATGGCACCGCCCCTGTCCACTACCACGCCCCAGCCCCAGCCGGGTACAAACATGCGGGTGCCAAAGGGATAATGTTTGGTATCAGCGGCAATGGTTCCATCCCGCTGGAGCCAGAGCCAGGGAAAAACAGTACGTACCGGGATCATCCAGGGGTGGCGCAGGCTGTCTGTTGACAGCAGACCGGGTTTTGGCTCCACCGGCTCGGTACCACGGGCGGTTTTCCCGCTGTACTCTGCCCCCTTGTACCGACCGGCATTTACGTAACGATTCCAGAAATCAAGTTTCAGGTAGCTCCAACTCCCCCGCTCCCAGGAACAGCATTTGCCGCAACCGCAATAAGCGGTGGTCTCGATGATGCGGGTTCGGTGGCTGGAACAGCCGGACAGCAACAGGACCAGCAGTATAATCAGGACTGAAAAAAACAAAGGCACAGAAAGAATTCTCTGTGCCTTTGCAGACTGCTCCATAGCGGTTGGACCGGAACGGTATAAATGGTGATTAATAACGATAATACTCCGGCTTATACGGACCATCAACGTCTACACCAATGTAGTCAGCCTGCTCCTTGCTCAGTGTGGTCAGATGGACATCAATTTTTTTCAGATGCAGCCGGGCCACCATCTCATCAAGTTTCTTGGGCAGGAAGTAAACCTTGTTTTCATACTGCTCGGAATTCTTCCACAGCTCCATCTGGGCCAGTACCTGATTGGTAAACGAGTTGCTCATCACAAAACTGGGATGACCGGTTGCACAGCCAAGATTCACCAACCGTCCCTCGGCCAGAACGATAATCCGCTTGCCATCAGGAAAGATCACATGATCCACCTGCGGTTTAATATTCTCCCACTCAAGATCACGGATACCGGCAATATCAATCTCCGAGTCAAAATGACCAATGTTGCAGACAATAGCCTGGTCTTTCATCTGATCCATGTGAGCCCTGGTGATGACTTCAAGGTTACCGGTACAGGTAACAAAGATATCGCCGACCAGTGCAGCCTCTTCCATGGTAACGACTTTATAGCCTTCCATGGCAGCCTGCAGGGCACAAATGGGATCAATTTCGGTTACCATAATACTGGCCCCCATACCACGCAGAGCCTGGGCACAACCCTTTCCCACATCGCCGTAGCCAACTACAACACCTACCTTACCGGCAATCATAACATCTGTTGCCCGCTTGATCCCATCAAGCAAAGATTCCCGGCAACCGTACAGGTTGTCAAATTTGGACTTGGTTACTGAATCATTGACATTAAAGGCAGGGGTGAGCAATTCGCCTTTCTCAGCCATTTCATTTAAACGATGGACACCGGTAGTAGTTTCCTCGGAGATGCCACGCACGTCTTTAAGCATCTCAGGATACTTTTCATGCATGAGCAGAGTCAGGTCACCACCGTCATCCAGGATCATGTTGGGATGCCAGCCGTCAGGCCCGTTAATGGTCTGCTCAATGCACCACCAGAACTCCTCTTCTGTCTCGCCCTTCCAGGCAAAGGTGGGGATGCCCGCTGCAGCCATAGCGGCAGCAGCCTGATCCTGGGTGGAAAAAATATTACAGGAAGACCAGCGCACTTCAGCTCCCAGCTCAACCAGAGTTTCCATTAAAACCGCCGTCTGGATGGTCATGTGCAGGCAGCCGGCAATACGGGCTCCCTTAAGGGGCTTTTCTTTACTATAATCCTCGCGAAGCGCCATCAGGCCGGGCATCTCGGTCTCGGCAATGGCGATTTCTTTACGCCCCCATTCAGCCAGTTCCATATCTGCTACTTTATAATCACTCATCGTATTTCACACTCCAAAATTCTCAGTTCCAAATTCAAACCACACAAGCGTTAAAACGCTTGAACATTTCAACGCTTTCAAATACCGGCAGCGCTTTTCAGTTCATCAGCCTTATCTGTGCGCTCCCAGGTAAAATCCGGCAGTTCACGGCCGAAATGGCCATAGGCTGCGGTCTGATGATAAATCGGCCGCAAGAGATCTAGATGCTGAACAATCGCCTTGGGCCTCAGGTCAAAAACCTCACCTATCAACTCAATAAGACGTTCATCAGAAACCTTGCAAGTCCCGAAAGTCTTAACGTTTATAGACACGGGCTTGGAAATACCGATGGCGTAGGCAATCTGTACCTCAACCTCAGTGGCAATCCCTGCTGCTACAATATTTTTAGCCACATAACGCCCCATGTACGAGGAGGAACGGTCTACCTTGGAAGGATCCTTACCGGAAAAAGCACCACCGCCGTGGGATCCGCGACCGCCGTATGAGTCAACAATAATCTTACGGCCGGTCACACCACAGTCACCAACCGGACCGCCGATAACAAAACGACCGGTAGGGTTGATAAAATAGTTGGTGTTTTCATCAAGCATATCAGAGGGCAGGATGGGCTTTATTATCTCTTCCATGACCCCTTCTTTCAGATCCGCATAGGAAACATCCGGACTGTGTTGTGAAGAAAGGACAACCGCCTCTACCCGTTTGGCGACATTGTTCTCATACTGGATAGTGACCTGACTCTTGGCATCGGGACGCAGCCAGGGCAGGAGGCCGGCCTTGCGCACCTCGGCCTGCCGCTTCACCAGCCTGTGGGCATAGACGATGGGCATGGGCATCAGCACACTGGTCTCATTACAGGCATAGCCAAACATCAAGCCCTGATCACCGGCACCCTGGTCCAGATCGAGCCCCTTCCCCTCATCAACACCCTGGGCAATATCAGGCGACTGTTTGTCAATGGAGGTCATCACTGCACAGGACTGCCAGTCAAACCCCATATCCGAGGAATTATAACCGATTTCCCGGATGGTCTCACGAACGATAGTTGGCATATCAACCCAGGCTGAGGTGGTTATCTCACCGGCAATCATGGCTAGACCGGTGGTAACCAGGCTTTCACAAGCCACACGGGCATGGGTATCCTGTTCAAGGATGGCATCAAGAATAGCATCGGAGATCTGATCGGCAACCTTGTCCGGGTGGCCCTCAGACACAGATTCAGAGGTAAAAAGATGAGTAGGCATAAATAAAACTCCTGTTAATCAAAAATTATGCAGCACACAGGCTGTCCGCCCGTCCGCTGCCTTTCCAGCCGGCTTCCCGGACCTGGATAACAAAATCAAGTACAATGTCCCATTTGTTGAGCGGACTGATCAAATATAACCCGTCAACAAAGGATGAAATATCTTCTACCAGCCTGGCTGTATACTCAAGCGATGCCTTTCGCTGGTCGATAACGTCCTCATACTGTGCCAGTTTTTTTCGTAGATCTTCAGGCACAAAAATACCGGGCACCTCATTATGAAGAAACTCGGCATTGCGGGAGGAAATAATCGGAAAAATACCAGGGAAAATCAGGATGTCAAGATGACTGACCAGCTCCATCATCTGCTCTATCTTGTCTCTTGCAAAAAGCGGCTGAGTCAGGGCATAACGGGCTCCAAGAGCGGCCTTTTTCTCAAGGCGGCTGATCTGCAGGTCCGGCTTGGAAGGACGGTAGCTGAATGCTGCACCAATGGAAAAATTAGTCGGCTCCTTAATAGATCGACCGGCCATGTTCACGCCCCGGTTCAACCCTTCAAGCATTCTGATCAGTCCATGGGAACGCAGATCAAAGACACCGCTTACCCCTGGCTGGTCAGTACCTGCGGCAGAATCACCGGAAACGGCAAGCACTGCCTCAATACCCAACAGATGCGCCTCCATCATCCGGGACTGCAACCCCAAGCCATTGATATCCCGTCCGGTCTGATGAATAATAGTCTGGATACCGGTTCGATTTCGGATCAAGGTGGCAACTCCCAGGTTGCCCGTCCGCAGAATAGCAAGGGGATTCTCACCAAGTGAGATAGCGTCAACACCTGCCTTGGTCAATTTTTCCGCCCCAAGCAGCACCGGTTCCACATCAAGATGAGTGGGCGGGTCAAGTTCGGCAATAATCGGCAGACGACCCGGCACAAGACCGGTAAGAAAACCACCAATTCGAGACTCTCCGGCAACCTGCTGCTCAGGTCCTCTGGTTACCTCAACCCGACCGCCCCGCACCCGGACAGGCTTAATTCTTAAGGCTGAACGAAACTCCTGGATATGGGCGGGGGTGGTTCCACAACAACCGCCAATCAGATGGACCCCGTTGCGAATCATCTCCCGGGCCCGGGTGGCCATATAGCCCGGCTGGGCCGGATATATAGTACGATGCCCGATCATTTCAGGCAATCCCGCATTGGGAAAGGCGGAAAGAGGTACCCCATCACCGGCCAGTGGTGACATTTTGCCAATAGCCAGTACCATGGCATCAATACCGCGCCCACAGTTTGTTCCAACCACGGCAGCTCCGGCTTCATGCATTCTGCGACCGCAGGTCAAGGCATCATCACCTCGTACCGTCATGGCCCGAACCGGAAAAACCATCTGGCTGATGACCGGAAGCTCAGGAACCTCGCTCCTGGCCACTTCAATGGCTAAGAGTATCTCATCCAGATTGGAAAAGGTCTCTATGATCAGGACATCGGCTCCGCCCTCGGCCAGGCCCCGTACCTGTTCACGAAAGCTGTCCCGGATATCATCAAGTGTAATTTCTTCTTCATCAAAGGGAAAAGTGATCCCGGAAGGACCGACTGATCCGGCAACATATACCTGGTGACCTGCTGCCTTAGCTGCAATCTCGGCACCGGCACGGTTAATTGCAAATACCTGGTCTTCGGCGCCGGACTCACGCAGCTTAAATCTGCCCGCTCCAAAAGTATTGGTCTCAATCAACTGGCTGCCCGAGCGAATATACTCCTCATGGGCGCTGAAAATTACATCCGGTGCCTGCAGGTTCAACAGGTCCAGATTCCGACCCCGCTCTACACCACGATCAAAGAGATAAGAGCCAAACGCACCATCTCCAAGAACCACATGTTCAAGGATATATTCAAGGAAATCAGGTTTCATTCTATTTTGAACAGATCAGAGAGTCAGGTAAAATTATTAACACAACGGATCGATCTTTTTCTCTATACCGGGAAGACAAAGGAAGATTTAAGCCGGCGGACAGCTGAGAGCTGAGGAAATCCAATTTTCTCCCCGGAGACACAGGGATACAAAAAACAATAGTCTTCATTAAAAAACAAATTTTGTATAACTACAAAATCTTTCGCATAAATTCAACAGAAATTGCATGATATTTTCGCATTACCGAGAAATGCGACCACGGGCTACGCTTTAACCCAAGACCTCAGGGCCTGTTAAGAAATAAGTGTTGCATTTAGGCGCTCTGATTTGGGTTAGATTTGTACGATTTGATTGCACAAAACCGGAGGCGTAGCATAGCTACGTCGAGGATTTTGTAATTGAAAATCGTACAAATATGACCTGAAGCAGAGATGCATAGGTGTGACACTTATTTCTTAACAGGACCTCAGTTCACTAACCCATACTGTTGCGGCTCATATACTGATTTTCCCCGGCATTAAAAGTGGAGATTGTTTTATGGATAAATAAATAAACAAATACAGTTCTAAAAAGGGTATCGTTAAAGCAATGATTCGATCAAATAAACAATTAACTCTTTTTGAATTACACATTCGGAATAGCATTGTTATGGAAAAAATATTTCTTGACGAAGAAACCCTGGTTCTGGATTCTTTTAAACTGGGTGTGCAAATTTTTGAAAGTGGTTTTCGGCCAACTTTTATCGTGGGATTATGGCGTGGTGGCAGCTCGGTGGGCATTTATGTTCAGGAGTGTTTGCAGACACTCGGCATAGAAACCAACCACATTTCAGTACGCACATCCTATCGTGGTCAGCCCTATTATCAAAAAATGGTGGAGTCTGCTGATACTGAAATCAGGGTGCATGGTACGCAGTATCTTCTCGAAAATCTTAATGCTGATGATTCGTTATTATTGGTTGATGATGTTTTCAGTACCGGCAAAAGCATTGAAGCTGTTATCAAACGTCTAAGCCGTAATTTGAAAAAAAATATGCCGAAGCAGGTCAGGATTGCTACCTTATGGCAACGCACTTCTTTCAGGAAAACCGAGATAAAACCTGATTTCACGCAACACCAGACGGAAAGCTGGCTCGTTTTTCCCTATGAGATAAGCGGGCTAACAATGGATGAAATCAAAAAACATAAACCTTATTTGATGCCATACTTGCAAGAGGAATGATACGTAATCATGAATTAATTTGAAATATCTATCCTTTTACTAGCCCGCATATTTCATGAACACTTTGCTCATTTTGTAACTTCTCCAAAAGTGGTGGAAAAATAAATAAAACCGTGCGTTCTGGTATTTGATCTTGTATCATGCAAAGCATGAAAAACTTATTGGATCAAATTCAGAAAACCATGCCAGAAGATGATAGAAAAAACCCTACTATCATCTTGCTTATCGAATTACTGGAGCAGCAATTCGAAATCATCCAAGCTCAAAAAGAACAAATCCAGCTCTTGAAAGACGAAATTGCCCGTCTTAAAAAGCAAAAACCTAAACCAAAAATCAGACCAAGCAAGTTATCAAAGGACACTGATAACAAACCTTCCCCCAAAGGCTCCAAACCCAAAAAAAGAAAAAAGACAGCTAAACTAAAAATCCATAAAGAGAAACAAATAGCGCCGGATTACATTCCAGACGGATCAACATATAAGGGGGTAAAGTCGTATACCGTGCGAGGTCTGCAAATAAGTGCCTTCAATACTCGCTATCAACTTGAACAATGGCTAACACCAGAAGGTAAAATTGTTGCCGGCAAGTTACCTGCTGAAATTGATGGCCATTTCGACAATACCCTCAAAAGTTTCATTCTTTACCAGCACCATCATTGTCACGTCACTCAACCTCTTATCCTTGAGCAGTTGCAGGAGTGGGAGGTAGATATTTCAGCTTGTCAGGTAAACAGGATCCTTGTCGAGAACAAAGAACAGTTTCATGCTGAAAAAAATGATGTTCTAAATGCCGGGTTGAATTGCTCCTCCTATATTAATGTAGACGATACCGGTGCTCGTCATGACGGCAGGAATGGATACTGCACCCATATCGGCAACGAGTTTTTTACCTGGTTTGAAAGCACGGACAGTAAAAGCAGAATTAATTTTCTGGGGCTCCTTTGTGCAGGCAGATCTGATTATATTCTCAATGATGAAGCCATTCAATATATGACTGACGCGCGTTTACCCAAGTCCCCCCTGGCTCTTTTAGAGAAACACCCTGAAAAGGATTTTGCCGACTCCACTCAATGGGAAGACCACCTCCAAAATCTTGGTATATCAAAATCCCGTCACGTGAAAATCGCCACTGAAGGCGCTCTTTTCGGCAGCGTGGTGTCTCAAATTCCCAAAGGCCTGGTCATCGTCAGTGATGATGCCGGTCAATTTAACATACTCAATCATTCACTTTGCTGGATACACGCAGAACGAACCCTGGCGAAGATCATTGTACCAAGTACATTAAAACAACAAATTCTTGAAGACGTCCGCAAGCAGGTTTGGGATTATTACGATGAGTTAAAAGCCTACAAAAAAAGTCCAACAGAAGAAGATAAAATTAGACTGTTGGAAGAATTTGATGATATCTTCACTCAACAAACCGGCTTTCAACTCCTTAACCTCGCCCTGCAACGCCTTCACGCCAATAAAAGTGAACTTCTTTTAGTCCTCGACAGACCGGAGATCCCCCTACACAACAACTTGAGTGAAAATGATATCCGCGAATACGTGAAAAAGCGAAAAATCAGCGGCAGCACACGAAGTGAAGCAGGACGCCGATGTAGAGACACTTTTGCAAGCTTAAAGAAAACCTGCCGAAAAGTTGGAGTATCATTCTGGCAGTATCTCAACGATCGTATTTCAGGTAGCAACTCTATTTTACCTTTACCCCGACTCGTGGAACAAAAAAGTGCTTCTCCAGGATAACCAACCACCTGTCTTTTTCATACATCTCCCACTACTATTGACTCTTACGACATGACTGCCATTACGCTGTTTACTTACCGTAACCGTGTCGTCACCTCCGAGGATGTCAACTTTCTCACCAAAATCATCGCCGACAACCCAAAGGAGAGCCGCAGAGCTTTGTCAATAAGGGTCTGTCGTGAGTGGAATTGGGTTCAGGCCAACGGCGCATTAAAAGATGGCGTCTGCCGTAGTCTTATGCTCAAACTTCACCGGGAGAAACATATCACACTACCTCCCAGAAGACAGGTACCTCCAGTCAGACACAAAACCAAACCAAAAATCTCGAAACCGGTTATAGATCAAACCCCCATCGTATCCACGGTAAAAAAACTTCAGCCAATCGAAATCAAGCAAGTGCGAAGGACCAGCTACGAAAAGTTATTCAACGCCCTGATTGAACATCACCATTATCTTGGCTACACACAACCGGTCGGAGAGCATCTCAAATACATCATTTTTGCCATGGAACGTCCTATTGCCTGCTTTGTTTTTTCATCGGCTCCCTACAGAATACTTCATCGGGATCGCTTTATCGGTTGGCAACCTGAAGTGATCCAGAAAAATAGACATCTCCTGGCTTATAATTCCCGTTTCCTCATTTTGCCATGGGTCCATGTGCCTCACTTAGCATCCCATCTGCTTGCCAAGTGTGCCAGGGGTATTTCAGAAGATTGGCAAACTCTTTACCACCATCCTGTTTTTTGGCTTGAGACATTTGTCAACACTGATCTATTTAAAGGTACCTGCTACCGGGCAGCCAATTGGATTTTTCTTGGGAATACCTCCGGTCGTGGTAAATATAACAAAACAAAGAAACAACTCATATCGATAAAAGCCATGTATGGCCTCCCTCTTGTTAAGGATTTTCGCCAACGGCTATGCCAAAATTAGATGCGGAGTTACCACCACTTTTGGAGAAGTTACTATCTTTCCTCTTCTAGAAAGATACCATGAGGTTGAAAAACATCATAATAGAAAACTCCACTTTGACCAGTATCTGGCTCTGATCATACTCTATTTTTTCAATCCCGTTCTGACAAGTTTACGAGCC
>JAYEKB010000096.1:0-4458 GCA_034660835.1 Thermodesulfobacteriota bacterium | reverse complement strand
GCAATTTTATCATATGATTTACAGAGGTTACCTTAAAATGAGCAAAGTGTTCATGAAATATGCGGGTTAGGCTGGTCAGGATGCAGGCTTTTGTAACACCGCTCTGCGGTGTTACAGCACCAGTGTAGCGTTACACCGCAGAGCGGTATAACGAGAGAAAAGGTGGGCAAGACCACTCCAGCAAAACATCTAATACATTTCGTGTAGTTCGTGTTTTTCGTGGTTCTCAACCCACCCCGCAATCAGCAGTACCGCCTTTGAGCTTATAAATCCCATGCTCAAGGGCAGGCAGTACAACTTCGATATTCTCCCTTGCCGCCTTTTCACTGCCCGGCAGATTGATTATCAGACTTTCCTTGCGAATACCGGCAATTCCCCGTGACCAGATGGCGTTTTTTGTTTTAGTAAGGCTTGCCTGGCGCATGGCTTCGCCAATGCCCGGGATTTCCAGTTCTATGACCCTGCGGGTGGCTTCAGGTGTGCGGTCACTTGGCGACACACCGGTACCACCCGTAGTGACGATCAGATCAATTTTTTTCTCATCTACCCATGAAATCAAGGTGGATTCAATCAAATCCTGTTGGTCAGGGATAACCTCATAGGCAACGACGATAAAGCCCTGCCCTGCAAGTATTTTTTTAAGCAAAGCTCCCGAGGTATCCTCCCGTTCTCCCCGTGAACCCTTGTCACTAAGAGTCAGTACCCCGCAAGTGTATTCGTAAGCCGTCACAGGCACCCCATCTTCACGCAGTTGTTCCCACCCGCATAGAGGGGTGACACCGCTTCGCTGTTATAGCGACCGGAAACAACTGCGCAAATCTGTGGCACCTGTGCCAGCTTACGATTCTGAATAACATGAATACGCATAATGAAAACCCTGTGATTGGTTGCCCTTATTCAGTTTCAGCGTCTCCATCAATCACCGGCCTTGAAGTCAGCAATAATCTTTTCAGCAATATGGGCAGGTACTTCTTCGTAATGGGAGAACTTGACCGTAAAACCACCCCGACCTCCGGTCATGGAGGTCAAATCCGGTGCATACAACTGGATCTCAGCCTGGGGTACCTGGGCATTGACAATCTCATACTTATCTGCTGAATCCATGCCAAGCACTTTACCACGTCTGGAGTTGAGATCGCCCATGACATCCCCTACGTGTTCCTTGTCCACCCTGATTTCCATGTCCATGATTGGTTCCAGCAGGATGGGATTTGCCTCCTGGACACCTTTTTTAAAGGCCAGGGAACCGGCGATCTTAAATGCCATTTCAGAGGAATCCACGTTATGATATGAACCATCGATCAGGGTAACCTTCAGATCCACAAAGGGGTTACCTGCAAGAACGCCTCTCTCCATGGCTTCCAGGATACCTTTTTCCACAGCCGGTCTGTACTGCTGCGGAATAACACCACCGACAATTTTATCTACAAACTCAAAGTGCTCTCCTTGCGGCAACGGTTCCAGTTCAACCGTGCAGTCGCCATACTGGCCCCGGCCCCCGGATTGTTTCTTGTGTTTTCCCTGGACCATGGCTTTGCCCTTGAGGGTCTCACGATAAGGAATCTTCGGAATTGCCAGATCCATCTCAACACCGAACTTTCGCTTGAGTTTCTCTTTGATCGCTTCCAGGTGAATCTGGCCCACTCCTGAGATCAATACCTCGTGGGTCTGCTGTTCACGGGTCAGCTGCAAAGTCAGGTCTTCATCCAGTAACCTGGTAAGGGCAGCAAACAGCTTTTCCTCATCCTTAGTCGCACTGACTGCATAGGAGATCACCGGGGGCATGGGCTCAAGTGCGTCATAGATGATAGGATTACCCTCATCACAAAGAGTATCACCGGTGGTGGTTTCCTTGAGTTTGGCAACCGCCACGATCATACCCGGCACTACACTATCCACAGGTTTTTGCTCTTTGCCCTCCATGAAAAAGAGCTGGCCGAAACGCTCACCGGTTTCTTTTGAGGAGTTATAAAAGTGGTCCCCTTGAAGGGTACCGGAGAAAACACGAAAGATCGTCAGCCGACCGGCAAAGGGATCTGCCATAGTCTTAAATACCTGGGCTGAAAACGGTGCGTCTGCTGTTCCCCGGCGCTCAATCAAATCACCGGTCTTGGGATCCGTGCCCATCACTGTCGGGCGCTGATCAGGTGAAGGCAACAGGTCACTGATTCCATCAAGGATGACGGAAGAGCCGGCATTGTTTAACGCTGCGCAGGCAAAGACCGGGGCAATCTGTCCCTGGCGAACGCCGGCGGCAAGACCGGCGATAAGATCCTCGTCAGTCAACTCTCCCTCTTCCAGAAACTTTTCAATCAAGTCGTCATCAGTCTCAGCCACGTATTCCATCATGCTTTCCCTCATGGATGCGACTTCATCAGCCATATCTGCAGGAATGTCGGCTGGATCAACCGTACCATCATCCTTAAACAGTAGAGCCCTGTTACCGACAATATCCACCACCCCTTTAAAATCGCTTTCTGCACCGATGGGCAGGTAAACGACAACCGGGTTCAAGTCAAATGCTTCTTTGATCTCATCAACTGTTTTTTTGAAGTTGGCCCGCTCACGGTCCATCTTGGTAATGCAGATCAGGCAGGGCAGCTTGCGATCCTGGACAAAGTCCACAAAACGCTCGGTCTGATTGCGTACACCAAGAACGGCACCTACGGCAAGCAGTGCACTGTCTGCGATCTGAGCAGCAAATTTCGACTCGTTGACAAAGTTATCATCACCGGGGGTGTCAATCAGGAAAATTTCATTTTTCTTCCAGCTCAGGTGGTTAAATGCGGCACCGGTAGACACCTGTCGTTTGATTTCCTCCTCCTCAAAATCCATGGAAGCGGAACCATCATCTACCTTGCCTAACCGCTTGACTGAACCGGCAGTAAAGAGCAGGGCCTCTGCCAGGGTTGTTTTACCGCTGTTGCCATGTCCAAGGATGACCGTATTCCTGATCTGTTTGACGTCGTACATGAATGCCTCCGATGACGGGGTGTTGGAATTAATATTACGACAGAGCGGCCCATTCCTTTGAAGTTTGCTCCAGGGGATATTGAGCAAAGAAAAGGTCTTTCTCTTTTGGTCAAGGGATGGTAACCATCTGTCAGAAGCTCTGGTATTTATATTCTTATTATCCCTGCAAAGTCAAGCGATAACCTGATGGGTCACTGTTCATCTTCAGACAAAATTTATGGCAGATAAGGCAAGCAGTTCAACGGGTAAAATAGCTCGGTCAGCAAGCGCGGTCAGCGGGGCGGTCATGTGCAGCCGTGTTCTCGGCCTGGTGCGGGAACAGGTGTTTGCCGGTATGTTTGGTGCGGGCTATGCCTATGACGCCTTTGTGGTTGCGTTTCGCATCCCCAACCTGCTGCGCGATCTGTTCGGTGAAGGCGCGCTTTCCGCCGCCTTTGTTACCGTATTTTCCGACTATGACACCAACAAAGGACGAGAGGCCACCTGGCAGCTTGCATCCAATGTGCTGGTCTTTATCGCTATCCTGCTCAGCCTTATCACCCTGACCGGCATTTTCTTTGCCGAACCTATTGTCAACCTGCTGGCCCCGGATTTTGGACTTGTTGCAGGCAAGACGAAACTAACCAGCCTGTTGACCATGATCATGTTTCCATTCCTGATCTTCGTGGCCCTGGCTGCTGTGGTTATGGGTATACTCAATACCAGGGGCAGGTTTTTTGTGCCGGCCATGTCATCTGCTTTTTTCAACCTGGGCTCGATCATCGGCGGTGTATCCCTGGCCCTGCTGCTGCCCAGGTTCGGCCAGCCTGCCATTGTCGGCATGGCCTGGGGAACACTGATCGGCGGTCTTATGCAGCTGCTTATCCAGTTGCCCACACTGCGAAAAACAGGTTTCCGCTTCAAGCCGCAACTTAAACTTCGTGATCCAGGACTTAAACGGATATTATGGCTCATGCTGCCGGCAACCATCGGCCTGTCCGCCACCCAGATCAACATCTTTGTCAACACCAACTTCGCCTCCAGCTGCATGGAAGGATCTGTTTCCTGGCTCAACTACGCCTTTCGCATGGTGCAGCTGCCCATCGGCGTATTTGGAGTTGCCTTTTCCATTGCAGCCATGCCGGTATTGGCAAAACATGCAGCTCAAAAAGATTTTGCAGGGCTGCGGCAGACCTTCACCTCCTCGCTGGTCATGGTCTTCAGTCTGACCATTCCGGCCACGGTCGGGCTCATCCTGCTGGCCCAGCCGATTATCCGGCTCATCTTTGAACACGGCGCCTTTACCCCCGTCGACACCCTGCGCACTGCCCAGGCCCTCACCTATTACGCCTATGGCCTGTTTGCCTATTCAGCCGTCAAGATCATGGTGCCGGTTTTCTATGCCTTAGACGATACAAAGTATCCGGTCATCGGCTCCTTTCTTGCAGTTACTGCCAACATCATCATTATCACCCTGACCATTGACACCTTTTCATTTCGGGCAAT
>JAYEKB010000095.1:0-4487 GCA_034660835.1 Thermodesulfobacteriota bacterium | reverse complement strand
GCCTACTCCTGCGCTCAGCGCATCTGCAGCCGCCTCGACTTGTGAAATATGCGGGTTAGGGGTGCATCTCTTTGTTTATTGTACGTTATCTGCTGCGTCCGCATATCGCGACAGCTGCTATTCATTTATTTTAAGGGTTTCCCATGCACTGGCTTCACAGACTGCACCGGCTTGAACAGGCCGGTGTTGCTGTTTATGTAGATCCCCAGGTTCCTGACTGGTTTGTCCCCTCATCTAGGATTGATGTCCTGCTTGAGACCGCCCGGAACTGTGAAACTCCCTCGGCTGCTGTGGCGGAGTATTGCCGTCGATTTCATGAAGACCCCGGGGTAGTAGCTCGTGATCTTGAGCGATTACAGCACCTGCTCGATCAAAGTGATTATGAGCCGTATCAGGGCCGGAACCATCATCTGCAGTTAGGCGGGCTGAAAGAAATCTGGTTTCACCTGACCGATACCTGTAATCTTTCCTGTCGCCACTGTTTGTTCGGATCCTCGCCGGCTAAAACCGATACCCTGAGTCGAGAACAGCTGCACAGTGGTATTGATCAGGCAGCAGCGCTCGGCAGCCACCTCTTTTATTTCACGGGCGGAGAGCCTTTTGTGTATCCGGACTTTTGTGAAACAATAGGCTATGTGCTGGACCAGCATCCGGCCCATCACGTGGTGGTGCTGACTAACGGCCTGCTCTTACAAAAACATTTGCCGGCGTTGACCAAACTGGATATCGGCCGCCTGCATTTGCAGATCAGCCTGGACGGGCTGAAAGAGGAACATGATTTTCTCCGAGGGCGGGGAAGTTACCTGAAATTGCATGAAAACTTGCAGAGTGTAACAGGGGCGGGACTTGCCGTCACTATCTCCATTGCCGTTAACTCCACGAATGTGGATCAGCTGGAAGACATTGCCCGCCAGGCCCATAGGGTGGGAGCCGCCGGTCTTCATTTTATGTATCATTTTATTCGGGGCAAGGGCACCAATGAACAGTTTGCTGCACCGGACCGGATATTTTCACAAATCGTCAAAACCGTTGCCCTCTGCCGGCAGCTCGGCCTGCAGGTCGATAACCTGGAGGCGTTAAAGGCGCAGGTGTTTACCGTTCCCGGTACCCGTTTTGATCTGACCAATATGGGTTGGGAATCTCTGGCCGTTGGCCCGGACGGCAGAATCTATCCTTCACCGGCCCTGATAGGGGTGGAGGAGCTTGTCTGCGGCAGCCTGAAGGAAGGGCTTAAGCAGGTGTGGCAGCAGAGCCCGACTTTGACACGAATCCGTTCCGTGTCACTGGTGGATGTAGAGGGCTGGCAGCAGCGCCCCCTGTCCCTGATTACCGGTGGCGGTGATCCAGATCATTCCTGGGTAACAGGTCGCACCCTGGTGGGAGATGATCCCTACCTTGGTCTGTATGAACAGCTTGTTCTGCAGCTGATTGTGGATCAGGCCCTCCAGTATCCGGACCGGGGTTTGTTCCGTTTACGGATGGGAGATGTTCGTCACGACTGTCCGGACACGGAGAACGGGTCAAATGGATCCGTCAATTTGACCCATTGTAACTGTGTGGTGTCGCTGGCAGATAACGACGGTCATTCCTCGGTGCGGGAGTTTTATGGGGCTGCGGCTTTACAGGCCAATGAGGAAATCGTCAACCCCTTTGGCCCGGATGCGGTACTCACCAATTTTATCCCGGAAGAGTCGACTAAAAAGTCGTATGGCTGCGGCAGCCCTGTAAAGGATGCAGCTCCGCAGACTGGAGAAACCGTAGTTGATCTTGGCTCGGGCAGCGGGGTGGAGTGTTTCCTTGCCGCAGCCGAAGTCGGGGCTGGGGGCCGGGTCATTGGTATTGATATGACCGACGACATGCTTGAGCTTGCCAGGGAATCCAAGCAACAGGTAGTGGCTGGTCTCGGCTATGATAACGTGGAATTTTGCAAAGGGTTTCTTGAAAATATTCCCCTTGAGGATAAAAGCACCGATGTGGTGATCTCCAACTGCGTCATCAATCTCAGCCCGGATAAACGCAGAACCTATCTTGAAATTTTCCGGATACTCAAACCCGGTGGTCGGCTGGTGGTCTCTGATGTGGTCACCGATGTTCCGGTTCCGGCTGCCATTAAAAATAACTCTAAATACCGTGGTGAGTGTCTGGGCGGGGCAATGCAGCAGGATGATCTGGTGGCTATGCTTGAAGATTGCGGATTCGTTTCCGTGTATCTGTATAAGCGCTACCCGTACCGAGAGGTTGACGGGAGCCGGTTTTATTCACTGACCTATGAAGCAAAAAAACAGGATCTTGCTGCTGCTGACCAGGTAAGGGGGGTGTACCGTGGTCCGTTACCGCAGCTTGTAACAGAGTCGGGCCTGCAAATGGAACGTGGTCGGATAACCCGGATGTCGGCTTCTGCGGCAGAATCTCTGGGTGATCAACTGTTCATACTCGATGATGTAGGTGCGGTTATTAATGTGGAGCAGGAAGACTGTTGCTGTGGTGTTGCCCCGGAGGCTGTGCAGAAAGAAGAGAAGATTGAAGCTCCGCAGGTTGTGCCGATTCAGCGTCACCAGAGCGGCTGTATGGTCTGCGGGTCGGAGTTGATCTATGGAAATGAGGCCGAGGAAAAGAGTTGTCATTTCTGCGGCAGTCGTGAAAAAACAAACAGTGAATGTTGCAATGGGCATTTTATCTGCGATGTCTGTCATCAGCAGGAAGGAATCAAGGTCATTCGTCATATCTGCTTAACCAGCAGTGAACAGGATATGATTACCCTGCTTACCACCATTCGCAGTCATCCTGCCGTGCCTATGCACGGACCGGAGCATCACGGAATGGTGCCGGGGGTTATTCTTGCCGCATATCGAAACAGCGGTGGGGATATAAGCCGAGAGACTATTGCTGCCGGTATTGATCGGGGCAGCAATGTGCCCGGCGGGGCCTGCGGATTCTGGGGCTCCTGCGGAGCGGCCATTGGTGCCGGCATTGCTGCTGCCCTGATTCTGGATGCCACTCCGCTGACCCCTAATCCACGTCAACAGGCCCAGGAGTTTACCGCCAGGATCCTTACGTCAATTGCCGAAATCACCGGCGGTCGCTGCTGTCAGCGGGAGACCTGGCTGGCCCTTACCCATACGGCCCGGTTCTCAAAAGAATTTTTCGGTATCCCCATGCAGGCCGACACCACTCTCCACTGCGATCAGTACCGGCAAAACCGGGAATGCATCCGCAAACAATGCCCGCTCTGGGATCTTCGTGCAAAGAAGTTGCCTGAAGTCCAATTGACCATGGCCGGTTAGAACGTATTATCTGTGTATGGTTTCAGACAGCGATCATCTCTTCTGCAAGCATATTGTCGACAAAGTCCATGACAAACCGACGCTGGGCAGGTGTTGCCCAGGCAATGCAGGAGCAGTGCATGTTGTGGGAGCTGCGAACCAGGAATTCAAAACGGATGTCAGTATCTTCCAGGACAACGGAAAAATAAAACGGTCCGCAGTCCTTATGCTCCAGCTGGGCAGGAGCCAGCAGATCCTGCGGTACCTCAAGCCAGTAGACCCCGCCGATGGGACCGGATTTCAGGGTCCGCTTGAGATAGCTGTCAAGGTTATCGCGTTCAAGGAAAGAGAGTTCGTCTATATAGTATTGGCGCATTTTGTCAGGTATCAGGTATCAGGTTTCAGGTGTCAGGGGCGAGAACCGATCTTTACTTATCAAAGATCGACTTTATGGACAACTCCATTTTTTCATACGTTGGTTACAGGTTGCCGATCGAAATGCTCTCTGTTCCCTGTATAGAGTGAGAAAAGGAGACATTTCTGAGGTTATTAAAGGTCAAGCCCGGTAATATCCTCATTAAGAACTTCGCAGCCATCTTCCCGGACAACAGCCATGTTTTCCAGCCGAATGCCCCCCCACTCGGGCAGGTAGATCCCAGGTTCTATGGTCACGATCATCCCGGCTCGCAATTTTTTTCTGCTGCGCGGTCCCAGGCGCGGTTCTTCATGCACGGCAAGCCCTACTCCATGCCCAAGACCATGACCAAAGAAATCACCATACCCCGCATTCACGATCACCTCCCGCGCTGCCCGGTCTACATCCCGGCAGACAGCACCGGCACGAATGGCGTTGATCCCGGCCAGCTGAGCCTTGCGGACCACACGCAGCCGTTCAAGGTAGGTTGTGTCCGGTTTGCCGGCAACAAATGTCCTGGTCATGTCGGAGCAATAGCCCTGCAGGACAAGACCCATATCGATGAGTACGATATCACCGCTTTTCAACACATGGTCCGTTGGTACGGCATGGGGCCTGGCCGCATTGGTACCAAAGGCGACAATGGTATCAAAGCTTGGTCCTTCAGCCCCCAATTCCCGCATAGTCAGCTCCAGGGCCAGCGCGATTTCTATTTCAGTCATGCCGGGCTCAATGGTATTGTACACCAGCTGGAAGACCCGTTCATTCAGAAGCACGGATCTCTTCAGGACCTGGATCTCATCTTTGCT
>JAYEKB010000094.1:0-4502 GCA_034660835.1 Thermodesulfobacteriota bacterium | reverse complement strand
TCTGATAACAGAACAATGTGATTACGAAACGATTCGGATAGTTCCATATTCTCCGCAAGATGCTTTGCGCCACGCAGCCAGCCTGACTCCAGGTCAGTCATTCCTTGAGAGCGTATTCGCCTGATAGCTCCTTGAGCTTCTGCCCGTCCCGCATCGTCCATAGCAAGGGATTTAACGATTGTATCTACTTCATTGTCAAAGCAGACCACAGTGAGCAGATCTTCTTTACCCAACATTTCAACAACCCCTGCGGCAGCCTTTTGGGCAGCCTGGAGAGGTGCACCACGCATGGAACCGGACCTATCAATTACCAGGGCCAGATTCAGGTGATCCCTTTTTTCAGAACCGGATTCTTCCTTCTCCCTGCCGGCAACATCAAGGACAAGATAACGAACGGAATCGCCACGGTACCAGGCAAGTTTACGATCAGCACGTACTGTAATATCAATATTTTTCTCCATGCTTACACCCCTTTCATGAGTAAATGTCGCAAGAGATCAGCCAAACGCTCCAGCTGACCAATGTCTTTTTCATCTAGCCCCCGTACACGAATCTCCATATCTTCGGTGACTTTTACGGTGGCCCACCATTCGTTTTTTGATTTTCTGTAGATACGCTGACCATCCGTAAGTTCCTCCAAAGTTCTTATCAGCTCAGCAAAACGGGATTCGTTTGATTGTGATTTATTTCTAATTTGGCGAATGTAATTCAGGGCATTTGAATTTTCCCGCTGACTGTATGCATTAACAGGCTCACTTTTTACTGAAAAATTATTTAGAACCATGGAATGTACATCCTGACGTCTACCGGACCTCTTACTTGACGGCGCTGCCTGCCCGATGGGCAACGCCATAACCTCCTCCTTCCCTGTGCCTATCTGGTGAATCTGTTCTTCAGAAAGAGACTGCATTACCATTCGTAGTTCATCAAGCGGAAGCCCGCTTTTATCACGAATAACCTGTATACAGCGCAGCCTGTCCAGATGCGCATCAGTGTATGATGCGTTCCGTCCGCGAGTCTCTGCACCGGGCAGCAAACCTTTTTGAATATAGTTGCGAATTGTCCGTGGAGACAGGTTCGTCAACTTACCTAATTCCTCAAGTGAATATATCGTCATATTAGCCATGTCTTATTTTTAACTCGCCATGGCATATTTGTCAAGTCCAAACTCTCCCAAAAACATGGGACGTTGAAATCGGCAACGTGCTCAATTAACCTTTCAGTCCCACTCATTTTTAAACCAATCTTCTTCCTGATCCTGAAATACCTCATCCTGCTCAGGTTCATTCTCATCCCTGGATGGTTCGTCAATAAACTCCTCCAACAGAAAGTAGGACGTTATGCTGTTACCGGCAAAATCATGCTTGCGCTTTCCTGCTCCACCGGCCATTCGGCCAATTACAAACACCAGGAACAGTCCAAATAAAATCCACTCCATAATATCCTCCAAGGTTGAGAACCCACTCTCGGATACACTCTCCGCTTTACACCCCTGAACTCCTTTGTCCGTTAAAGGGTTGAAAGCGTAATGTTACGCCACAGTCACTGCACCGATCGGGTTTAAGCCAACCCATTCGAGTTTTGATGCCTTCAGGCCTCATCTTCTCAACCAGTGCTGCACCGGCAATTAACATAAAGTACAGAATCAAATATCCCATGACATCCTCCTGTGATGAATAAAAAATCGATTATGGTACAATTGCATAGTAACATCGGTGATGGGACAAACAGAGACCCACCAGAAAATGAAAGGAAACTTTTATGGCAAAATACAAACCGCAGCATTCAAGATTACTCTTTATTGATCGAAAAATACGTGAGGGAAGACATCCCAACTGCTCTTCAATGGCAGAGGAATGGGAGGTGAGCCGTAAGACCATTCAGCGCGATCTGGATTACATGCGCTATCAGCTTGATGCTCCGGTCGAGTATTCTGCAAAGCAGCGGGGATATTTCTATACTGAAGAACAGTACAAACTGCCGGCCATGAACATTCGGGAAAGCGATCTATTTGGGGTGTACCTGGCTGAAAAACTCCTTGTGCAATATGAAGGCACGCCTATCTATGACAGCCTTTGTTCTGTTTTTGAGAAAATCGAGCAATCTCTGCCCAACAAGATCTCCACTGATCCGGCCGGTGACCAGTCAAAGTTTACTGTGTTCCCGCCGTTCAGCACAACCATTGATCCTGCTGTCTGGAAAACCGTGATCGACTGTCTACGTTCATCCCAACAGGTGAAAATACAATACAAAACACCAGAAAAAGATCCTGTGGCCAGAACGATTGATCCGTACCATGGTGTCCGCTTTGAAGGGGATTGGTATGTGGTTGGATTTTGCCATCTGCGCGATGAAATCCGAACATTCAGCTTGTCCAGAATTATTACTGCGGAGAAAAAAGGAAACGTTTTCCAAATACCAGAGGATTTTGATTTCCAAAAACTCTCTGGAAGTCATTTCGGTGTTCACTGGAGTGACAGGGAGATCAACGTAAAGATTCGCTTCAACAAAAGGGTTGCAGATTATGTCAGTGAGAGAACCTGGCACCCGAGCCAGGAGATAGTGAAATGTAAAGATGGTAATGTAATCTTGTCGTTGACAGTGAACCACCTGCTGGAATTGAAAAGATGGATCCTGTCCTGGGGATGTGATGCCCAGGTGCTGGAGCCTGATTCATTTGCCAGAGATATCAGGAGAACATTAGAAAACACAGTATGTCTTTATGCTTCCAAGTGACAAACAAGCTATATTCTTTCAGCCAGCACCACATATCGTTTCGGAGTTCCGCGAAGCACAGCATCAAATGGGTAACAGGTAACCAGAGCCAGCCTCGAAATCGGCAGATGCTCGAGATAGAGAGTCTCCGCCTGTCTTATTATTGTCGAGGAAACCTTGTACCTCCATCGAACACTGTTATCGTCCTCCAGTACGAAAACATCCCCAGGTTGTACCTGTTGCAGGAATCTGAAGCTGGTATCCCTGTGACCTGCCAAGATACAAGTACCAGGTTTTCCCGGACTCCCGCCATCTGCAAGCATACCAGGCCCAAAGGCCAGAGTTGAACCGGCCTGTCCCGCCAACACGATAAGATTCTTCCCGTATTTTGGAGCATGTAACCGTGCCACCGGCCAGGTATCTGCCCAGGGCCAAGGCTTGACCGGCTTCCCCTGTGCCAGCGTCTCTTCCCATGCCTGCCTGAGCAGGACCTGGGCAAGCAGCGCCTTGGAATGGATCCACACACCACTACCGCAGAGCAGGCTGCCGCCGACCATAAGCATTACAATCAACAACAGTGTTAACTTGCTCTTCATCATTTTTTCCGTTTCAAGCCTGCAAGCATCCCAGCCATGATAAACAGGAACAGGCCCATGAGCAGGAACAGAGCGGCAGGGGTGGCAGTTGCAGCATTGCCTGCAAAGACCTTGTCATACTGCCAGCCAGCCGGCAGATTGGTTTTCAGTCTTTTTTTATTGAGCGGGGTATTGCCTGGCCGGGATATTTTCTGTTCCACTGCAACCAGGCTGGTATAACGGCTGACCAGATGATTCTGAAGGGCAAGTTCGGCAACCTCCTTTTTCACCTTTTCAGGATCAGCCCCTGCGGCCAGGCTGTCCATTAGAATCCTGATCTTCTTTCTGGCCCAGAGAACTCCAATCCCGGTCCGGTCTGTAAACTCTCCAGTATCAACGTTTACCTGCCAGGGAGTTCTTCCTGCCTTTAGTCCGGAAAGCTTCAGGTCCTGCACCGGCCACCTACTCTTTAGGACCGCAATCATTGGTTCACCCTGGTACAGATCCGGAAGCGGAGACGGCAGACTCTCCACTATTTCTCCACCACTCAGCACAAGATCAGTGATGGCTGGTTGTTCAAGCATGGTAAACAGCGCAGTCATCTTTTCCCGGACTTCGTCAAGTTTGCCGATAAAGGTATAACTGCCTTTACCCATGGCAGCGGCCCTGGTCATGAAATAGCTGTTCGGAGACGATCCGATGCCAACCGTAAACAGGCGTGAGTCACCTAGACGGTTGTTTATCAGCGTAAACAGTTCTTCTTCATTGCTGACGCAAGCGTCGGTTAAAAAAACTACCTGACGGATTCGTTCATGGTCATGCCTGCCATCCAGGGCCTGTTCAAGGGCGGGTTTGATCTCGGTTCCGCCACGGGCCTCAAGTTGATCTATAAACGAATAAGCCTTTTGCAGATTGTCCGAACTGCCTGGTCTGCTTGCTGAAAATATAGACCTCGTCATACTGTTGAACTCAATCACATTAAAGCGGTCTTCAGGCCGCATTCTGGCAACTGCCATCAACAACGCTTTTTTTGCCTGTCTGATGGACTCGCCGCCCATGGAACCGGAGGTGTCCAGTATAAAAACCGTTTCCCGGGCAAGGGGTTCCTGCTTCTGCTGCTGGGGAGGCATAACCATGAGTAGCATATAGTTGTCATCACCCTTCTGTTCACTGAAAATGGTGACTACCGGCACCTGACTTTTCTCATGCTCC
>JAYEKB010000093.1:0-17035 GCA_034660835.1 Thermodesulfobacteriota bacterium | reverse complement strand
ATGCTCTCTATATGCATACACTATAACCGGTTGTCAGAGGAATAAAAAAAGTGGAAAACGGCCTTATTGAACAATCCTGTCAAATGTTGGGCATCAGCTGGCAGTTTAAAGAGATACAGGTAGAATCTTTATCTCCTGATGGCTCCCTGCGCAGGCTCTGTCGCTTGATCGGAAAAGATGGCAGCAGGGTTGTAGCCGTGGCACCCCCGGCCGGTGACAGCGCTGGTCTGCGCGAAGCAGCTTCCGGCTGGGAAATTGGTTGTCACCTCTTTGCCAAAGGGATACCGGTCCCTGAACTGTATAGTTTTGATAAGCAAAACGGTTTGCTGGTTTGCGAGGACCTGGGAGATGTGCGGTTGCATGATCTGGTGGTACAACAGGGGAGCAGTTCTGAGCTGATCATTGATCTCTACCAGCAGATAGTGGTTTGGCTTGCACGGATGCAGGTGCGGGGTCGTGAAAATTTTGATTGCTTCTGGTGCTGGGATACAGCATGTTATAACCGCAAACTCATGCTTGAACGTGAATCCGGCTATTTCCTGCAGGCCCTGTGCCTTGATATGCTGCAACTGCCTGTGGAGAGACAGGAGATAGAACGGGAGTTTATTGGGCTGGCGGACCGGGCGCAGCAGGCAGACGCTTCTTTTTTTCTACACCGGGATTTCCAGAGCCGTAACATCATGGTTCAGCATGGCCAGGTGCGGTTCATTGATTTTCAAGGTGGCCGTCTGGGTCCGGCAGCGTATGACCTTGCCTCTCTGCTGATTGACCCCTATGCTGCTCTGCCGGAGCGTCTGCAGAACGATCTGCTGGACCTTTATCTTAATGAATTCACGTCATTGATCCCCTATGATAGGCAACGATTCAAAGATGAGTACCTGGTGCTGGCTCTGCAGCGGAACCTGCAGATTTTGGGAGCTTTTGCCTTTTTAACCAACCAGCGCGGTAAACCGTTTTTTCTCCAATACATCAAACCGTCCCTGCGCATCCTGCAAACCCTGCTTGCCAAAGCATCTCCGGATGAGTATCCTTGCCTCAAGGCATTGGCTGATCAATGTCTGAGCGAAATTGACAAACAATAACCTGTTTTGTCTCCTTTTACCTTTTACCTTATACCTTGAACCTTCAATCCCAACCCCTGGTCGCCCTGATTGGTCGACCCAATGTGGGGAAATCAACCCTGTTCAACAGGATCACCCGGCGCCGTGATGCTATTGTCGATCCTACGCCCGGCGTCACCCGGGACCGTCATTATGCCCGGGTACAGTGGGAGGAGCATCCCTTTATCCTGGTGGACACCGGCGGTATTGATGATGAGGACGATACCATTACCAACCACATTCGCCATCAGGCCATGCAGGCCGTTGAAGAGGCCGATGTAATTCTTTTTTTAATGGATGGTCGCCAGGGCTTGACACCCAGTGATCATGAGATTGTTGATCTGTTGCGCCGCACGGAGAAACAGGTTTTTTTCGTGGTCAATAAAATCGATTCACCCGATCTTGAAGTCGATCTGCTCTCATCGTTCTGGGAACTGGGGGTAGAACAGTTATGGGCCCTGTCTGCCGATCACAGTTACGGCTTTCAAACCCTGATGGATGCACTGGTCAGTAAACTTGAAAAGGTGGAGGCCCCGGCTGGGCTGCCCGAAGGGACCGTTCGCATAGCTTTTCTCGGTCGTCCCAATGTGGGTAAATCATCCATGATCAATGCAATCATAGGTCAGGAACGGATGGTGGTATCAAGTATTCCCGGTACTACTCGTGATTCTGTTGATACTCTGCTCTCCCGGGACAAGTATAACTATTTGCTTATTGACACCGCAGGTATCCGGCGTAAGGGAAAGACAACCGATAAACTGGAAAAGTTTTCCATCCTCAAGGCGCTTAAGGCTTTGGGCCGCTGTGATATTGGTGTGGTACTCATTGATGCACAGGAGGGGATCACGGAGCAGGATACCAAGGTGATCGGCTATACCCAGGACCATGGCAGGGCACTCTTGATCCTGATCAACAAGTGGGACCTGATCAAAGATGATAAAAAACGTCAGGACTGGTTGCTGGAAGAGGTACGGCTGGCCACAAATTTTATTCCCTTTGCCCCGGTGTTCAGGGTTTCTGCCAAGACCGGCTATGGTATTAAGAGAATTTTTCCTGAAATTGGTAAGATGTATCGCCAGTTTTACCGGCGTTTTCCGACCAGCGCTTTGAACCGGTTGCTGGCGGCGGCGGTGAACCATCATGAGCCGCCCCTGTACCGTGGGCGCAGGCTCAAGCTCTATTACACGGCCCAGATCGGTACGGCCCCACCTTCCTTTGCCGTGATCGCCAACTTTCCCAAGGGAATTCATTTCTCCTACCAGCGTTTCCTGAAAAATCGCTTCCGTGAAGGTCTGGGTCTGGACCTGGTGCCCGTACGTTTGATATTTAAGGAACGCAGCGGCAGAACAAAACGATAAGGATCGACTGTGGATCGTATTATTGAACCTGAGCTGATGGAGGTGGAAGAACAGGGGCAGGCCTATGCCCAGGCGGATTTTTCCGGGCCCAATAAACACTTTATTGCTCTGTTTGCGGCAAAATTTCCCGACTTTACCGGAAGCGGCAGAGTGCTTGATCTGGGCTGTGGGCCGGCAGATATCCTGATCCGTTTTGCCCGCAGATATCCTGACTGTGCATGTATAGGTATAGATGGGGCCGAGGCCATGCTGGCACCGGGTCGCAGGGTGATTGAGCAAGAGAAACTTTCGCGTCGCATCACCCTGCACTGCCAATGCCTGCCCTTTGCAGGTAGCGATGGCTGTTTTCAGGCAATACTCTCCAACAGCCTTTTGCACCATCTTCACAGACCGCATGTTCTCTGGCAGACCATCCATGACTGCACTGCTCCCGGAGGAGCAATCCTGATCATGGACCTGTTTCGGCCTGATTCAAAAGAGTCTGCCCGCTATATCGTCGACACCTATGCCGGTAACGAGTCAAAAATTTTGCAGGCAGATTTTTATAATTCCCTGCTGGCCGCCTTTCGGGTGGGCGAAGTGCGTAATCAACTGCAGCAGATCGGTCTTAAACTGTGCTGTGAAGAGGTGAGTGACCGCCATCTCGCAATTTGGGGAACACGATCCTGGTAAACCGTTTTTTCAGTATTTATCCTGCTGCCGGTTTTCACTGATTTAGTCTTTTTTCTCTTTTTTTGCTGCCGGTAACGATCCCGTTCATTTTTTCTTGGCAGGAGTTGTTTTTTTTGTGTATGCTTTTCTATTTTCGTGGCCACACTGATGTGTGGTTATTTTCTGCTGTCAGGGTTCAGTGTGAAGGTCGCATTTCAAGATATTTGTAAGTCAGGTAATCGTTATGAAGTCAGCGACGATTCCTGGTTTTCCGAGTCGGAACTGTACAGGATTGCTCTTGTACAGGCCGAGTTGATTTTAAAGCCTAAAGGCGACAGCCGGGTTGAAGTGCAGGGCTTTCTGCGTACCGGAGTACGGCTTGCCTGTGATCGCTGTCTTGCTGACTACGATTTTCCAGTTGATGTCAACTTTCATCTGGTACTGGAAGTTCCGGCAGATGAGAACTGGCATTTAAAGGAGTTGGAATGCTCCGGGACTGATCTCGACACTGTGCTGTTAAGTGAGCCAGTGGTGGATTGTTGGGATATCCTCAGGCAGCAGTTGTACCTGAGCCTGCCTGATAAACAGCTCTGTTCCATGCAGTGCAGGGGATTGTGCCCGGTATGTGGAATTGATTTAAACACAGGTGGTTGTCCCTGTGTACCCGAGCAGAAGGAATCTCCTTTTGCTGTTTTGGCAGCGCTTAAAAAAAAGTAATCCACGACGTGAGCTGTATCTCGCATCGTGAGTTGAAATCAGATAATATGCCTGGCCTTTTTTAAAGGACATCAGGTAGAAGGAAGTAAGGAGAAAAACCATGGCATTACCCAAAAGAAGACATTCCCGTTCCCGAACCCGTAAGCGGAGATCGCATGATTTTTTAACCGGTCCCAGTGTAGGTCGTTGCCCCGAGTGTGGTGAACCCAAAATGCCGCATCAGTTATGCGGTGCCTGTGGAACGTATAAGGGGAAGAGTATTATTCATATTGAGGATGAACTCGGTTAGGTTGAACTGTGAGAATCGCCCTTGATGCCATGGGCGGGGAACTTGGCCCCGAACTGCTGATTGACGGTGCCTTGTCGGCAATTGACAAGCGTCGTGATCTTGAAGTGGTTTTGTTGGGTCCGGAGGAGCTGCTCAAAGAGCAGGTTGCCCTGCGGGCCGGATCCGGTAATGGTACCGGTCGTCTGTCCATTGCGCATGCCTCGCAAACCGTGTCCATGCATGAATCTCCTGTGGACGCGATACGTAAGAAAAAAGATTCCACTGTTATGGTGGGTTTTGACCTTGTCAAAAACGGCAAGGCAGATGCTGTGGTGTCAGCAGGTAATTCCGGTGCCACCATGGCTGCAGCAGTCCGAAAATTAGGCCGTTTGAAAGGTATTTCCCGACCGGGTATTGCCAGTCTATTTCCCACCCTCAAAGATCCGGTTATGCTGATGGATATTGGTGCCAATGTGGACTGTCGATCCCTGCACCTGTTTCAGTTTGCCATCATGGCCTCATCCTGTTCCGGTCTCCTGCTGAACATTGATCGTCCCCGCATCGGGCTGCTCAGTATTGGCGAAGAGTCGGGCAAGGGAAATACCCTGATCAAGAAAACCCATGATATGCTCAAAAGCAGTTCCTTGAATTTTATCGGCAATGTAGAAGGACGTGACGTGTACAAGGGTGATGTTGATGTTATTGTCTGTGACGGTTTTGTCGGCAATATTTCACTTAAAATCAGTGAAGGATTGGCAGAGGCGGCCATGGAGATGCTGAAAGTTGAGATAATGAAATCCCTGCGGGCAAAGATTGGTTACCTCTTTATTCGCAAGGCCTTTGCCGCTTTTCGTAAACGGGTGGATTATGCAGAATACGGTGGAGCTCCGCTGCTGGGCATTAACGGAGTCGGGATTATCTGTCACGGTACTTCATCCTCAGTCGCCATTTGCAATGCTATCGGCGAGGCAGCGAACATGGTAGAAAACAAGGTGAATGAATCCATCCTCCGATCCCTGCAGCAGTACTCGGCCCCGGTATAAATCATGCATCGAGCTGTTGTTCTTGGAACCGGATCCTGCCTGCCTGAGCGGGTTTTAACAAATAATGATCTTGAACAGATGGTGAACACTTCGGATGAGTGGATCACCAGTCGTACCGGTATCCGGACCCGGCGGATTGCAGGTCCGGATGAGCAGAATTACCAGCTGGCTTCCCGGGCTGCTGACATGGCACTGAAATCGGCTGGTATCAGTAGTACTGAACTTGATTTGATTATCGTTGCCACCATGACACCGCACATGATCATGCCCTCCTGTGCATGTTTTGTCCAGGAGAAGATCGGCGCTGAAAATGCTTTTGGTTTTGATCTCAATGCTGCCTGTTCCGGTTATCTGTACGGTCTTGATCTGGCTGATAAATATATTGCAAGTCGCCCGGAGATGAAGATATTGCTGATCGGTTCTGAAACACTGTCTGCACGGGTTAACTGGCAGGACCGGAACACCTGTATCCTGTTTGGCGATGGTGCAGGTGCATGTGTAATAGGAGGTTCGGACGAGCGAGGCATTCTGGACAGCAATCTTTTTTCCGATGGTAAGCTCTGGAAGCTGCTGTACATGGACAGTCCTGCCAGTCGTAATCCTGACCTGCTTGATCCAGACCGAAAGGGCTGTTTCCTCCAGATGAGCGGTCGTGATGTTTTTAAATACGCTGTTCGGGCAATGGAAGACGCTGTCAGCGGTTTGCTGGATCGACAGCAGGTTTCCATAGGCGATGTTTCCCTGTTTATTCCGCACCAGGCCAACATACGGATTCTTGGCAAGTTAATGGAACGGGTTGGCGTGGCGCAGGAAAAGGTGTTCATAAACGTAGATAAATATGGTAATACTTCCTCTGCCAGTATCCCGATAGCACTTGACGAGGCAAATCGTCAGGGCCGGTTGCAGAAAGGGGATCTGATTTTGTTCTGTTCATTTGGCGGCGGGTTTACGTGGGGTTCAATGCTCATGTATTGGTAAAGCGGTCACAGGCACCACATCTTTGCAAACGCACTTTTTCTCGCATAGCTCACTATAGCGAACAAAGGTGCGTGTGCAAATCTGCAGCACCTGTGACCACTTACAGGTCGAGGGTTTATTTCCTCAGAGTTTGATTGGTTACTTGGTAACGTATTGGTTAGCGAAGGAGAGATAACTGATCACGGCACAAACATCTGGATGGAATTACGAAGGAAAGAATAATAAATCATCACAGGTGCCGTAGATTTGTGTAAGCGCTCCTGATCGCTATAGCCCTTTATGCGGACAGGGGCGATCACGCAAAGATGCGGTGCCTGTGATGATTTATAAGGAGAGATTGGTGGATTATTTTCTTACAGAAGAACAACAGATGATCAAGGATACTGCCCGTGAGATTACCGAGGAAAAAATTATTCCTCTACGGGCTGAACTTGATGAAAAAAATGAGTTTGCAACCTCGATCATGGAAGATATAGCCAAGGCTGACCTGTTTTCCATCTTTGTTCCGGAGGAATACGGTGGGCTTGGCGGTGGTTGCTTTGAGAGCGTGCTTGCCCTGGAAGAACTCGCCCGTGGTTGCGTGGGGGTTGCCACAAGTTTTGCTGCCAGTGCACTGGGAATTTTTCCGGTGATCATTGCAGGCAGTGATGAAATGAAAGAAAAATACCTGCCTGTCATTGCCGAAGGTAAGCGGTGGGCGGCATTTGGGCTGACTGAGGCTAATGCCGGTTCTGATGCCTCCGGTATCCAGACCACCGCTGTTCCTGATGGTGACGAGTGGGTGCTTAACGGAACCAAGCAGTGGATTACCAACGGTGGCGAGTCTGAGATTTATTCCATTATTGCCGTAACAGATCCCAGTAAGGGCGCTCGAGGAGCATCCATTTTTATGGTTGAAGACGGAGACCCGGGTTTTTCTTATGGCAAGAAAGAAGACAAGATGGGGATTCGTTCCTCGGCTACTCGCGAACTGATCATGAAAGATTGTCGGATTCCCAAAGACCGGTTGGTAGGCAGGAAGGGAACCGGATTTATAACAGTTATGAAGACCCTGGATGTCTCCCGGCCCGGGATTGCCTCTCTTGGGATCGGGCTTGCGCAGGCAGCCCTTGATGAGGCGGTTGTCTATGCCAAGCAGCGGGTACAGTTCGGCAAGCCGGTTATCGGTTTTCAGGCGGTCCAGCATATTCTGGCCAACATGGCCATCGAGCTTGAGGCAGCCAGGGCACTGGTATACGGTGCTGCCCGTCATATTGATGCACATCCCAAAAAAATGACCAAGGTTTCGTCCATGTGTAAGGTGTTTGCAACGGACATGGCCATGAAAGTGACCACCGACGCTGTACAGGTACTGGGTGGTTACGGTTACATGAAAGAATACCCGGTGGAAAAAATGATGCGCGATGCCAAGATCCTGCAGATCTATGAGGGCACCAACCAGATCCAGCGCAACGTTATAGGCCAGGAACTCAACAAAGAGTACTCTTAAGAGCCCAGCAGCACCCCACGGAGTCTGCGCTTACCTCTGTGCACCGTCTCAGGCCAGCGCACAGAGGTTTACTCTAGTTCCCGGGCCTGCCGGCACACAGCTGGAGCACTGCAGGACTCTTACAAGTTTGGGATGGAGAGAATGTTTATTTCTCCTGTCAATTGTTACAACTACGCTTTAAATTTATGGATATAATAGTCTGTGTAAAACAGGTGCCCGATGCCAAGGATGTTCGGCTGGACCCTGAGACCAATACCCTGGCCCGGGAGGGGGTGGAAGCGATTATGAATCCCTTTGATCGCCATGCCCTTGAAGAGGCGGTCAGCCTGAAAGAACAATTGGGTGGCAAGGTCACTGTCCTGTCCATGGGACCTCCCCAGGCCGAAGCCGTTTTGCGTGAGGCTATCTCGTGCGGTGCCGACGCCGGTGTGCTGGTATCAGACCGTGCTTTTGCCGGTGCTGATACCTGGGCAACTTCCTATACATTAGCTAAGGCCGTTGAAACCATCGGTGACTTTGATCTTATTCTCTGCGGCAAGCAGGCTATTGACGGTGACACGGCTCAGGTTGGGCCGGGCTTGGCTGCCCGTATGGATTTACCCTACGTCACTTGTGTCCAGAAGACCCGTGAGGCGACTGATACCGGTATTCAGGTTGAACGGATGATGGATGATGGATATGACGTGCTGCTGCTGCCGTTACCCGCGTTGCTCACTGTGGTCAAGGATATTAATGAACCCCGGGTTCCATCGCTGAAGGGTAAGATGAAGGCCAAGAAGGCGAAAATCACCGTGCTCTCCGCTGCCGATATCGGTGCGGAAGAGCAATATATAGGCCTTGCCGGGTCCCCGACCCAGGTGGTGAATGTATTTTCTCCAGAACCGCGCGGGGATCGTCAGGTATTTACCGGAACAGCTGAAGAACAGGTCGATCAACTGGTGGACCAGATCAAAGGATATTTGTAATCAGGTGGAATCAGGCAGGAGGCCTGTGTTCACTGTGCAAACATTTGACCCGATAATATTTAAATTTCTTACATGTAATAAAAATGCTCATTGTTGATGCGGATAAGTGTATAGGCTGCGGGGTTTGTGAGGAAAATTGTGCCTTTGCTGCCATTACGGTGGTAGACGGGCTGGCCGTGGTTGCTGACACCTGTACCCTCTGTGGTTCCTGTGTGGATGAATGCGAGGTCGAGGCCCTGCACATCGAGGGGGCTGAGAAAAAGATTCAGGCGGACCTGTCTGCCTGGTCCGGCATCTGGATCTTTGCTGAATCCCGCCATGGTGTTATTGCGCCGGTGGCTTTTGAATTGCTGGGGATTGGCAGGAAACTGGCCGATCAGCGTGGTGTTCAGCTCACGGCTGTTCTCTTTGGTTCCGGTGTCCGTGACAGTGCTGCCGATCTGATTGCTTCTGGAGCAGACAAGGTCCTGCTGGCCGATCATCCGGAACTCCTGCAATACCGCGAGGACGTGTTTGGCCGTGTGCTTGAACAACTGATAAGAGAGCACAAGCCGGAAGTCGTGCTGGCCGGAGCAACCGCCATTGGTCGTTCCGTTATTCCTCAGGTGGCTACAGTGCTGGGAGCAGGTCTTACTGCAGACTGTACAGGTCTTGCCATTCGGGAAGAGGACGGCATGCTGCTTCAGACCAGGCCGGCTTTTGGCGGCAATATCATGGCCACCATTGAATGCCCTCATTCACGGCCTCAGATGGCAACGGTGCGGCCCAATGTCATGGCTCCGGCCGAGATCGATCCTGATCACAGAGGAGAAGTAATTGAGGTTGAACTGACAGATGATCTGCTTGCCTCCAGGGTGGAAGTCCTTGAAACCGTTATCAGTGAAGGGGAACAGGTTAATATTCAGGAGATTGAAGTCTTGATTGCCGGTGGGCGCGGTGTTGAGAGCGAGAAGGGTTTTGATCTTATTTGGGAGCTTGCTGCTGAGTTGAATGGCGCAGTAGCCGCCTCAAGGGCAGCTGTTGATGCCGGTTGGATAAGTTATCCTCACCAGGTTGGCCAGACCGGAAAAACGGTCTGTCCGAAGCTCTATATTGCCTGCGGTATTTCCGGGGCTATTCAGCATGCAGTGGGAATGCAGTCCGCTGAAACCGTGGTTGCCATTAATCGGGACGCAAATGCGTCGATTTTTGATTTTGCCACCTATGGTCTGGTTGGCGACCTGTTTGAAATCGTCCCTCTGTTAACCAAAAAAATTCAGGAGCAGCGAGGTTCATGAGTCTGATTGGAAAAATAGCATTGGTTACCGGAGGCAGTCGTGGTATCGGCCGGTCCGTTTGCCTGCAGTTGGCTGAACAGGGGGCAACGGTTGGAATCAATTATGTAAGCAATTCAGCTGCAGCCGATGAAACCCTGGCCGCGATTACTGCAGCAGGAGGCAAAGGTTTTGTTGTCGGCTTTGATGTGGCAGACAGTGCAGCGGTACAGCAGGCGATTAAAGCTATTGCTGCTGATCATGACGGTGTGGATATTCTGGTGAATAACGCCGGCATCACCCGGGACGGCCTTATGGCCCGCATGAAAGAGTCAGACTGGGATGCAGTGCTGGATACCAATCTAAAGGGCGCTTTTACCTGCAGCAAGGCCGTGATGCGTGGTATGATGAAAAAACGGTGGGGCCGGATTATTAATATCACCTCAGTCATCGGATTCCTTGGCAATGGCGGCCAGGTGAATTATGCTGCTGCCAAGGCCGGACTGGTCGGATTTTCCAAGTCCATGGCAAGGGAGCTGGCAGCACGCCGGATTACGGTTAACTGTGTGGCACCTGGCTATATTATAACGGATATGACCAGTGATCTATCGGAGGATATCAAGGAGTTGATCAAGGCACAGATCCCCCTCGGGACATTGGGGACACCTGAAGATGTGGCTGCCGCTGCCGGTTACCTGGCCTCTGATGAGAGCAGCTATATAACTGGTCAGACCCTGCACGTCAACGGCGGCATGTACATGGGAAATTAAAATATGGTTCCAGGTTCCTGGTTTGAAGTCAGCCGCCTTTGGCGGAAACTACAGTTCCGGAAATGAACGATGGTTCCGGAGAGATTTGATAAATACTTTTTAGGAGAAAGACAATGGCAGTTGAAGAAAAAATGGTCGATATTATTGTAGAACAGCTCAGCGTTGATAAAGACAAGGTTGTTTCCGGAGCATCTTTTGTTGATGATCTGGGTGCTGACTCCCTTGATCTGGTTGAACTGATTATGGCCATGGAAGAAGAGTTTGACGTAGAGATTCCGGACGAAGAGGCGGAGAAGATCGCCACGGTCCAGGATGCCATTGACTTTGTTAATAAACTCCAGGCATAATCTTTTGTAATAGTTCACCAGCACCCTCACGGAGTCTCGCACCTCGCTTACCTTTCCACGTGCTTAAACCATGTAATATACGGGTGTATAATTAAATGGCTTGATCACGCACAGGTAAGCGAAGACTCCGTCATGAGAGCACTGGAAAGCTTTTTTGTTCGGGGTGTACCAAGTTAGTTGCACCCTGGTGAATTTTTTCTAATACAGGACCTGCATACGTGAAACGACGGGTTGTTGTAACAGGAGTCGGGCTGGTTACCCCGCTTGGAACCGGCACGGAAAAAACCTGGGAGGGGCTGTTGAACGGGCGCAGTGGCATCGGTCCCATCACCCGCTTTGACGCCTCTGCCCATGCCTCACAGATTGCAGCCGAGGTCAAGGATTTTGAACCCAGTGATTGGTTTGAGAAGAAACAGGCCAAGACCCTGGATCATTTTGTCCAGTATGGTATCGCTGCTGCTGAGCTTGCAATACAGGACAGCGAACTGACTCTAACCGAAGAGCTGTCTGAGCGGGTAGGGGTGATTACCGGTTGCGGCATGGGCGGACTGCCCACTATTGAGGAGTACCACGGAGTATTGATGGACAGGGGGCCGCGCAGGATAACGCCCTTTTTCATTCCCCGGGTGATCCCTAATATGCCGTCCGGCCATATCTCCATGCGTTTTGGTGCCAAGGGACCGAACCTTTCGCTTTCCACAGCCTGTGCCGCCGGCACCCATGCAGTTGGTGAAGCCTTTCGGCATATAGCGTTTGGGGATTGCGACGTTGCCATCACCGGTGGCACTGAATCGGTTATTTGTCCTCTTGCTGTTGGCGGGTTTTCTTCCATGAAGGCGCTTTCTACCCGTAATGATGATCCTGAGCATGCTTCGCGGCCCTTTGATCTGGAGCGGGATGGTTTTATTATTGCCGAGGGCGCGGGCATGATCGTGCTGGAAGAGCTTGAAGCAGCTCAGGCTCGTGGTGCAAAGATCTATGCTGAGATGATTGGTTACGGTCAGTCCAGTGATGCCTATCATATCGCAGCTCCTCCTGAGAACGGAGAGGGGGCAGTCCGTTGTATGGTTATGGCGCTCAAAAATGCGAAGTTGAATCCGGAAGACATTGATTATATCAATGCTCACGGCACTTCAACTCCGCTTAATGATCGCTGTGAAACTACAGCCATTAAGACGGTATTTGGTGACCACGCCACCCGTCTTGCCATCAGTTCCACCAAGTCTATGACCGGACATATGCTGGGCGGAGCCGGAGGTATTGAATCGGTTTTTACCGCACTTACCCTGCATCACCAGTGTGCCCCTCCGACTATGAATCTTGAAAATCCTGATCCGGCCTGTGATCTTGATTATGTACCCAATACGGCACGCGAGATGAATATCCGGGCTGCTATGTCCAATTCCTTTGGTTTTGGCGGTACCAATGGTGTTATTATCATGAAACGTTTTGAATAATAGTCGATAGACTTGGAGAAGAGCGTGAAGATAGCAGTCGGCAGTGACCACGGTGGTTTTGAATTTAAGCAGCTTATCATCGAATTTCTCCATGAGATCGGGCATGAAATTGACGATGTGGGCTGTTATGATACCCAATCAGTTGATTACCCTGACTTTGCCGACAAGGTATGTGTCAAGGTGGGCAATGGAGTATGTGAACGGGGTATTCTGATCTGTGGTACCGGCATCGGCATGTCCATCAGTGCCAATCGATACCGCGATGTTCGGGCTGCTCTCTGCCACGAGGCCTATACTGCCAGGATGAGCCGTGAGCATAATAATGCCAACGTACTCTGTCTTGGTGGTCGGGTACTTGGTCCGGAAATAGCTCTGGATATAGTCGGAACCTGGATAAAAACAGAATTTGCCGGAGGACGACATCAGCGCAGGCTTGATAAGTTGAGTTAGTTTGATTTCGTTGTCAGGTATCATTATAATAATATAAGACAATTTTTTTTGAACTATGACCGGCAGGCCTGTACCAGGTGCTGCCGTTTTTTTTCTTATTTGCAAGTTGTTGTAAATGATTACTGGGTAATGAGCATGGCTACATTAAAAGAAACAGACCCGGATGTGTACCGGTGCATTCAGAATGAGCTTGAGCGCCAGGCCAACCAGTTGGAACTCATTGCCTCGGAAAATATAGTATCCCGGGCAGTGCTGGAGGCGCAGGGGTCCATATTTACCAACAAGTATGCTGAAGGGTACCCCAACAGACGCTACTATGGCGGCTGCGATTATGCCGATGAGGTCGAATCCCTGGCATGTAGGCGTGGCAAAGAGATTTTCAATGCTGAATATGCCAATGTCCAACCGCATTCCGGAAGCCAGGCCAACATGGCAGTCTATTTTGCCGTTCTCAAACCCGGCGACAAGGTACTGGGTATGGATCTCGCTCATGGTGGCCACCTGACCCATGGTGCCTCGGTTTCCTTTTCCGGAAAGTTATATAATTTCGTCTCCTACGGGGTCAGACGTGATAGCGAAACCATTGATATGGAAGAGGTGGAGCGTATCGCCTTTGAAAACCGACCCAAGATGATCGTTGCCGGGGCAAGTTCTTATCCGAGAACAATAGATTTTGCAGGATTTCGACGAATTGCCGATCAGATCGGTGCTCTGCTCATGGTGGATATGGCCCATATTGCCGGGCTTGTTGCCGCCGGTGTACACCCTTCACCCGTACCCTATGCCGATTTTGTTACCACCACGACCCATAAAACCATGCGTGGGCCCCGGGGTGGCTTGATTCTGGCCAAAGAAAAATTTGCCAAGGTACTTGATTCAAATATATTTCCTGGTATTCAGGGTGGACCTCTGGTCCATGTGATTGCTGCCAAGGCTGTAGCCTTTAAAGAGGCTATGACTCAGGAGTACAAAGAGTATCAGCAGCAAGTGGTAACTAATGCCTCGGTGCTGGCGGACCGGTTGAGTGAACATGGATTTCGGATCGTGTCCGGAGGAACGGACAATCACCTGATGCTTATTGACATGAAGAGCAAGGATATAACCGGTAAAGAGGCAGAGCAGCTACTTGAAGATGCCGGTATTACCGTCAACAAAAATGCAATTCCCTTTGATACGCAGTCACGTTTTGTTGCCGGCGGCATCCGTCTGGGAACCCCGGCGGTTACCACCAGAGGATTGATGGAACCGGAGATGGTCAAGATCGCAGACTGGGTGAATCTGGTGCTCACTTCCAGGCAACCTTCTGCAATAGATCAGGTTCGAAAGCAGGTTCGGGAACTCTGCGGGACTCTGCCTCTGTATCCGGAAATTGAACGGGATGAATCCCTGGTTTAGGAGTCGTTATGAAGTGTCCTTACTGTAGTCATCTTGACAACCGGGTTATTGATTCACGCCTGAATAAGGATAAAACCATAACCAGGCGGCGACGTGCCTGTGCATCCTGTCAACAGCGTTTTACAACCTATGAGCGTATCGAGATGATGATGCCCATGCTGGTGAAAAAGGATGGACGTCGTGAGCCCTGGGACAGAGGCAAGATGATTGTCGGTCTGGAAAAGGCTTGCGAAAAGCTGGCAGTGAGCATGGCAGATATCGATATATTTGTTGATGATATTGAACGTAGACTGCAGGATGTTGGTGGCAAGGAAATACCTACCACTCAAGTCGGGGAGTGGGTTATGGAGGCCCTGCCGGGACTTGATGAGGTGGCATACGTTCGTTTTGCCTCGGTGTACCGTCAGTTCAGGGATGTGAATGAGTTCATGGACGAGCTTAAACAATTTTTAGGTGAGCGCAACGGGGAGTGAGTAGTTGGTTGCTATGCAGAGCGATGATATAAAATACATGCAGCTTGCCGTTGATCAGGCAAAAAAAGGGCAGGGCAGAACCTCTCCCAATCCCTGTGTTGGTGCTGTTATTGTCAGGGATGGTGTTGTGGTCGGGCATGGATATCATCGTCGGGCCGGCACTCCCCATGCCGAGATCAACGCCATAGCCGATGCCGGCGATTCCTGTGTCGGGGCAACCATCTATGTGACTCTTGAGCCCTGTAACCATACCGGCAGAACTCCACCCTGTAGTCATGCTGTTCTTGCAGCCGGATTGAAACGGGTGGTCATCGGCATGGCTGATTCCAATCCCGTTGCCAGTGGCGGCGCTGATTTTTTGCGACTTCAGGGTCTTGAAGTGGAGCTGGCCGTTCTCGAAGATGAGTGCACCCGTCTCAACTATCCCTTTCTCAAACATTCTTCCAGCGGGCTGCCCTGGGTGGTGATGAAAGCAGGCATGAGCCTGGATGGCATGATCAGTCGCAGACGCGGCCATGGTGGTGCAATCACAGGGCCTGAATCAAAACAACGGGTTCATGAACTCAGGGACAGGATGGACGCCATCCTGATCGGTATCACCACTGCCTTGATTGATGATCCTTCCCTGACCACCAGACTGCCCGATGGCGGACGGGATCCGCTCCGGGTTATCCTGGACAGCCGTCTCCAGCTTTCGCCCGAAGCTGAGATGCTGCAGCAGGAATCAAAGGCGGAAACCTGGGTTATTTGTGGCCTTCTTGCATCCGGGGAACGGCAGGAACAGCTTGAACGGGCAGGAGCAGTTATCCACAGAGTTGAAAACGGTCCGGAAGGACATCTTGAGCTGCGTCAGGTCCTACAGCTGTTAGGGGAATCGGATATCACCTCGGTTTTGGTTGAGGGCGGATCAACCATTCACGGCTCATTTTTACGGGAAAACCTTGTGGACCAGTTTTTTCTCTTTACCGCTCCCTACTTTGTCGGCGATAAAGGAACTCCGCTTATTAACGGATACAGCGTTGGTGAACAGGGAACGCCGGTGACACTTACCGAGATATCAACTGAACAGGTCGGGCACGATCTGTTGGTGCAGGGATTGGTATCCCGGCAGTCATAAGGGCCTGTAAGGAAATAAGTGTTACAAGTAAGGTCGTGACACTTATTTTTGCACAGGCCCTAAGTCCTGGTTTATAAGTAACGATCGTATCTGCGGCCATTGTTTTTCCAAAACTTTTTTTGAGCTGAACTCCACGCTCAGGGTTACCCGTTCATCCTCAAAAGAAAGGGTGTGGCTGATCCGCACCCCTGCCGGCAGCTCAAGTTGTCGACTGAATTTCTTGAAATTTTCTTCTTCTGCAACGGATCTTGGACTGCATTTTCGTTGCAGCCAGCTCAGCAGTGATGCTGCCTTCTGCGGTCCGTTATGTTGTTTGTTTTTTTCTCTCTCCTGCCAGCTTTTCAGCAGTTCGTCGGTGCTGATCTGCGACCTTTTCGTCAGCTCGAGAACCAGATCAATGAGTTTTTGCTGTTTGGAGCCGCCTAACTGTAATTCATTGATCAGTTCAGCCAGTACTCGTTGATCCTCAGAAGGAAACAGAAGCAGTTTCTTTCCTGCCCGCTGCGAAAGGATGCCCCTGTGCAGCCCCAACTGCGCAGTGGGATTAAGGTCAAGCAGGGATATGAGTTCACGAGGGATATGTGATTTTTGCTTATATCCCATTAGAGGAAGAAAACGTATAATTTCCTCTGTGGGCAGGCAGGCCACGGCCTTTTGGAAAAATATGGCCTGCTCAATGATTCCCAGAGGGGATCCGATAAGCTTGTGCTGCAGCAATGTAGAGAGGATGACCTGAGGTTGATCGATATACCTGCAGTTGATGACAATTGCCGTGATGGGATAACCAACCTCTTCTGCAGCGATCTGAATGCGCTTTCTCCCGGAGAGCACAATATAGTTGTTCGTGTCCAGCTCGAGCAGGAGGGGAGGGTGGAGAATCCCGAATGTTCCTATGCTTTCCGACAGCAGTGTATCCGGTCGTTCAGGAGGAAATGGATTAAGTAAGTACCTGGTATCAGACAGATCAATATCTTCCACCATTACCTGACGATATTGAGTGGGTGTGTTCACGGTAAAGAGAGAGGTATAAGGATAAACAGGAGAGAGTCCTGGAAGTGTGCCGATAATGAACCGGGGCAGTTAGGGCCTGTTAAGAAATAAGTGTTGCATTTAGGCGCTCTGATTTGGGTTAGATTTGTACGATTTGATTGCACAAAACCGGAGGCGTAGCATGGCTACGTTGAGGATTTTGTAATTGAAAATC
>JAYEKB010000092.1:0-4526 GCA_034660835.1 Thermodesulfobacteriota bacterium | reverse complement strand
GGGCTAAACCGTACACCGTATACCTTATACCATCTCCATGCCTGTATATGATCGAAACACGATAACTGCTCTTATCAAAGAGATCAAAACCGGATCAACCCAGCCGGTTTACCTGTTTTTTGGCGACCGGTATCTCTGCCAACAGGCGGCCGACCGTATTGCCAAGATCCTGTGCGCGGATGACGGAACAGTGCATACCATTGACGGTGACACTGAAAACATCACCACTACCCTTGCCAAACTGCGCAGCTTCAGCCTGCTGCCGGGCAGGCAGATCTTCCGGGTTAACGACACCAGGTTATTTCTTTCCAGAAAAGTGGCAAAATCGCTCTGGAACAAGGCTGTTAAGGCAAGGGATGACAAAAAAACTGACAGAGCCGGCGCTTACCTGCGTGCCATGATGGAGGCCGGTGGCCTGGACAGTATTGATCCGGACAATGATCCGGGCGGGCTTTCCGCAAGCCAGTGGAAAAAATGCTTCGGTTTTGCTAAACCCGGATTCAAACTGGAATGGACCAGAGAACTTCTCACCCAGTCCAGTCCGGAAACAGCTGGTGTCCCGTCTGCTCCTGCGGGTGACCCTGCGGAGTTACTTCAGGCTGTGCTTGAAACAGATATTCCTGTGGACAATATCCTTATGCTGCTTGCAGAAGAAGTGGATAAGCGCAAAAAACTGTTCAAATTTTTAAAAAAAAATTACTGTATTATAGATGTAAGTGTTGACACCGGTTCCAGCTTCCAGGCCAAAAAGACACAGCAATCCGTACTTCAGGAACAGGTCACCCAGTGCTTAAAAAAAATGGGCAAGACCATGGCCCCCAAGGTTGCCGAACAGCTGTTTGAACGGGTCGGCTTCCATCCGGTAGCCGTTGTTATGGAAACGGAAAAGCTGGCCCTGTATGTGGGCGATGCAAAGCAGATTACCTTAGATGATCTCAACACCGTGGTCGGGCGTACCCGGCAGGAAGCGCTGTTTGAACTGACGCATGCCATCGGCGAAAAAAACCTGGAGAGTGCCCTGCTGATTGCATCCCGGCTGCAGGAAAACGGTATCCATGCTCTGGCCGTCCTGGCTACCCTGCGCAACTATACCCGCACCCTGCTCCTCTTTCGAGCCCTGCAGGATCAGGAGCAATACGGTGTTCGAGCGAACATGCCGCCTAAACTCTTCCAGCAGCAGTGTTTACCGACCCTGAAACAGAATGAACGCTGGAAAAAAGAACTGTCCGGGCACCCGTATGCCGTCTACATGCAGTTTAAAACCGCATCCGCATTTTCTCTGCCCCTGCTCAAATCCTGGTTATCGCTGATCCTTGCTGCCGAGATGCGGCTGAAAGGTTCTCCCATTGATGCTGATACGGTATTACAGCATCTTCTCCTTTCTATGTTGACATCAGAATATAAAGGAAACTTGCAAAATCGGCACGAAGCATTACATTAAGAATGAGTTAAACATTCCGGCTATTATTGTGCCCGACCCGTGGACGATTGCAGGGAGGGCAGTGGACATCACCTGCTTCATGATTGTAAGTGGTCATAACAAATATAATTATAACAGTATGGGAAAAACACGATCAGGACACCAAAAAGATACCCTGACCAAAGAGAGGGACGATCTGCAGGAACCCCCTTTGTTCAAGGTGCTTCTCCATAATGATGATTATACAACCATGGACTTTGTTGTCATGGTGCTTGAAACCATTTTCGATAGAGATACAATAGAGGCCACCCGGATCATGCTCAATGTCCATCACCGGGGACATGGTGTTGCAGGTGTATACAGCCGCGAAATCGGGGAAACTAAGGTAGCGGTGGTCCACCGAATAGCCCGCAAAAATCAGTTCCCGCTCAAGTGTTCTCTGGAAAAAGTGAGCTGAGCGAACCGTAAACCGTCACAATTTAAAAATAAAAAAAAGTAATACCGTATAGCTGAAAACATGGTTATTATTTTCAGCAGTCCTCTACGGGGGGAGAATATATATTATGTTAAGTAGAGACTTGGAACTGGCCCTGATCAAGGCCATAAAAGAGGCCAAAACAAAAAAACATGAGTATGTGACCGTCGAGCATATGCTGTGGGGACTGCTGCATGATGATCTGGCAAATCATATCATCGACAAATGCGGTGGCAACCATGACACAATTAAGGAACGGCTGGAACGTTTTTTTGTGGGCGGCATGCCCAGACAGAAAGATGCTGATGGGGAACCTGCCCAGACCGTTGCCTTTAACCGTGTACTGCAACGGGCGGTTAACCATGTACAGAGTTGCGGCAAGAAACAGGTGGATACCGGTGACGTACTGGTCTCCATCTTTGCCGAACCGGATTCCCATGCCGTTTACTTCCTGGGCAGCGAGGGTGTCGGCAGGCTGGAGGTGGTTGAATACATCTCCCATAATCTGCCCGATAACCTCCAGCGTGAGCCGCTGCGCAGCCCGCAGGCTGCCCCTGGCAAACAGAAAAAAAAGGTTAAGGAAGATGCCCTGGCAAAGTTCACTGTCAACTTTTCCAAGCGTGCCGCCAAAGGTAATATTGACCCTTTGATAGGTCGTGACAGTGAGCTCGAACGGATGATGCAGGTCCTCTGCCGCCGCCGGAAAAACAATCCCCTGCTCGTTGGAGAACCAGGGGTAGGAAAAACTGCCATGGCAGAGGGGTTAGCCCTGCGTATCCATGAAGATGGCGTAACCAGGGAATCTGAAAAACCAAACCGGAAAAAGATGGTGCCTGACCTGCTGCAGGGAACCGAGCTCTACCTGCTGGATATGGGTACCCTGGTTGCCGGCACCAAGTACCGGGGTGACTTTGAAAAACGGCTCAAGGCCGTGGTGGCAGCCATCGAGAAAAAGGATAATGCCATCCTCTTTATTGACGAGATGCACACCATTGTCGGTGCCGGTGCAACCAGCGGCGGTTCCATGGATGCCTCCAATCTGCTTAAACCGGCCCTGCAGGCTGGAACCATCCGCTGCATCGGCTCAACAACCTATGAAGAGTTTAAAAATCATATTGAAAAGGACCGGGCCCTGGCCCGTCGATTCCAGAAAATTGATATTGAAGAGCCTTCTGTGGTTGATACTTGTGCCATCTTAAAAGGATTACAGTCCCGTTACGAAGAGCATCATCAGGTTCACTATTCAAAACCGGCCATCCAGACAACTGCAGAACTTGCCCACCGCTATATCAATGACCGCTTCCTGCCTGATAAAGCCATAGATGTCATGGACGAGGTAGGTGCCTCCTTCCGGCTGGCAGGAAAAATCGGTAAAACCGTCAGTGTACGGGACGTTGAACGTACCGTATCTAAAATGGCCAGGGTCCCGGTAACTTCCAGAAGCAGTAATGAAATGGAAGGTCTGCGGGAACTGGACGACAACTTGAAATCAGTGATATTTGGCCAGGATGAGGCCATTGCTGCCGTCGTCCAGTCGGTAAAACGTTCCCGGGCAGGCCTTGGCAATCCATTGTCTCCAACCGGCTCTTTCCTGTTTGCCGGTCCCACCGGGGTGGGCAAGACCGAGGTGGCCAGGCAGTTGGCAACGGCTCTGTCTGTTAACTTTGAGCGCTTTGACATGAGCGAGTACATGGAAAAACATGCCGTGGCCCGTCTTATCGGCGCACCTCCCGGTTATATCGGTTTTGACCAGGGCGGTCTGCTCACCGACTCCATCCGAAAGCACCCTTACACTGTACTGTTACTTGATGAAATAGAAAAAGCGCATCCCGATGTGTTCTCCATCCTGCTGCAGGTTATGGATCACTCTACGCTTACCGATAATGCCGGCAGACGAGCGGATTTCCGCAACGTTATCCTCATCATGACCACCAATGCCGGTGCACGCGAGATGAGTGAGCGGACCATCGGCTTTCTCGGCGATTCCTCAGGCAAAGAGCAGAAGGCCATTAAGAATCTGTTTGCGCCGGAATTCAGGAACCGGCTGGATGCCACTATCACTTTCAAGGCCCTGGAGATGGATGCGGTTGAAAAGGTTGTCGACAAGATGATCTTTGAGCTGCAGGCCCAGCTGGCCGATAAAAAGGTTGAGATATCCCTGACTCCTGGAGCACGCAAATGGCTGGCCACAGAAGGATATGACCCGGCCTACGGAGCCCGACCCATGCGCCGCCTGATCATGAAAGAGATCGGCGATGCCCTTACCGAGGAAATCCTGTTCGGCAGACTCAACAAGGGCGGCACAGTCCGCATCGGTAGAAAAAACAAACGGATGACCTTCCGGTATCTCGACTGAGTCGAAAAAATTCTTCCGCTCCTGCCTGCACCCTCTTTTCCGTCCCTGGCACGGGGAAGAGGGATTATTCTTTTATCACTCTAATCACCTCGATTGATAAAACTGCCCCTCCATAATAACACCTTCTAACCCGCATATTTCATGAACATTTTGCTCATTTTAAGGTAACCTCTGTAAATCATATGATAAAATTGCGCATTATTCCCTACTTTAAATTTGCAAAGTGTTCACCGAAGGCAAGCCGATGCGACCGCACCTGCTTTGTCGCTGCAGGA
>JAYEKB010000091.1:0-4549 GCA_034660835.1 Thermodesulfobacteriota bacterium | reverse complement strand
GGCTGCATCGGCTTGCCTTCGGTGAACACTTTGCAAATTGTTCGAGAACAAATTGTCTCTAAATTATTACTAAAATTCCATATGTTACGATGCATGGAGCAAAGTGTTCATGAAATATGCGGGTTAAGTAGTGTTGAAAAAGTACCAGACTTGACTGATAAATGTTCGGATAACTTCTGAAAACAGCTTACCTAACCGATATGCTTCCTGAAAACAGCTGGAATACCGGTCCGGATGCCCCGGACTGCCATGCCTCGTTCTATAAGCGGTTGAAAATCAGATTCTGGAGACTCTTCCCCCTGGAGGCACTATTGTAAGCCAGGTAAATAACTCCTGCTGCCAGACCTGCCCCATGGGCGCCGGGTACACTGACCCAGCTCAGGTCAGTGAAGAGGGCCTGCCCGCTCATTGCCTCAATGATAATCTTCAGCAATACACTAACGGCCACAAGCGGCAGGGCCGGATGTCTGCTCTCCTGCCAGAGAATAGCCAACAGGACAGCTAATAGCCCGTTGAGCATCCCGGAGAGACCACAGTATAGCAACAAATCAACTTTAACAAACCAGAGCCAGCTGCTGACTCCGATGCAGCTCATGGCCACTACCCCTAAAAGCCTGGTACCCATCCATTGTTCAAGCAAGCCACCGAGGATTAAAAGGGCGGCCAGGTTCCAGCCGAGGTGGGCAAGATCACAATGAACAAAATGTCCGGTGAGCAGCCGCCAGATTTCTCCCTGGCCAAGGGCTTGGCGATTGTAGACCAGAGCGTCCGGGGCAGCGCCCTGCACCAGAAAAAGCAACAGGCTGCCAACACATAAAATGATGGTAAGCCAGGGCTTGGGGCCGCTTTTATAATTTTTTGTCTTGGCAAGTAATTTCATATCATTAAATATCTTTGATTGATCCCCCCTTTAATGGGGGGAGTTTACAACCAACATCATTAATTCAGGTTGAACGTTCTTTCCGACGACCTATATAGGCCAGCGGGACCAAAAGCAGCAATGCCCACAGATCAAAAGCGCCTGACCCGCCGCCGGAACTTCTGGTAGTAGGCCGGTTATGGTTAAACATGGGTTGCGCACTGTCGACCCGTCGACTGGTAACCACACTCTGCGCCCGTTGCTCTCTGGCAGTAAATTCCTGCTGCAACCGGCTCTGATTGCGACGTTCAATACCAAGTTGCTTAAAAACCTCTTCGCGCACCACTATCATGGAGGTGTAATCGGTCACCAGTCCGTATTCCACACCAAGGTCGGTAATGGCCTCTTTGCTGTCTGCGTCTTCCCCGAAATAATCCATCTCGCGGCTGAGTTGTTCAATAGTTGCGTAGGCCCAAAGCCGTTCTACCTCCGGGTTTTCAATGGTCTTGTCCGGAAAATTAAAGCTGGCCTGGTACAGCTTTTCTTCACCGGAGATCTTGCCGCTCAGGCTGACTTTTGCCTCACCGCTGCCGTAATAATGGCCAAATATAATCAGTTGCTGCCCACGATAGAGGCTGCCGATTTTTTCGGGGGTAAAATCAAAGGTCTTAATCCCCTTAATCTTCACTTTGGCCCCGTGCAGGGCCTCATGAGTGACCTTGGATTTGGCCAGCAGGATAGATCCCACAATGTCATCACTGTTGGAAACATTCATGGCAAAGCCATTGGAGGCATCGGTTACTGCTGTGAGTAAGGGACGGTTGGCGCTGTTGCCCATAATAAAGGTGAAGAGCCGCACATCATGCTTGCGAATCAACTCTATAAACTTATGCTGCTGGGTAACTCCCACGTTGGCAACCCCATCGGTGACCAGCAGGATGGCACTGGTGCGATCGCTGTCCAGTTTGTTAAGCCCCATTTTCAGACCATCATAGACATTGGTGCTTCCGCCGGCTGATATCTGTTTTACCTTGGTTATGTATTCCCTTACATTTTCAGGGCTGGCTGCAGTATAGCCTCTGGTCAGCTCTGATGCGGAGTTGTTAAACAGCACGATCCGAAAACGTTCGTTGGGAGACATCTTTTCCATAGCCTGACTTACCCCTTCTGCCAGGGTATGATATTTCCCCTGCATGGAGCCGGAAATATCCAGGACAAAGACCCAGTCCCGCCCCTCGGTGATGGGTTTGAGGTCCATGGCCGGGGTAACAGTCAACATAAAAGTCCCTCTTTTTCCCTCTTCCGGCTTATAAGTGACCAAATCCACTGAACCGGGAAGATTGTCGGCGTGACGATAGTAGACCACAATGTCCTGGTCCAGGCTGAATACCGGGCCCGTTGACTGGAAGGCTGATTCTTGCTCAGCACTGATCTGACCACCTGGTTGAGCAGGCTGATCCTGACCGGAGATTAAGCCGGGAACAGGATTATTGCCCAGGTGAACATGGTAGTCGTCTCCATTTTGCACGATAGTGGCATTGGGATGGTTGGGTAATCGTACCCCATCAACCGGATAGGCGGAGCGCAGGATCAGATCAAAGCTGAAGTCGCCGGTTACCTTTTCATTGGCGGTCCAGAAGGCCAGTTTAGCCTCGTCTACCCCGCCTTCTTCCAGAGGATAAACATAGTGACCAACAGAGCTGTCCACTCTGGCCGGTTGGATGTAGCCCAGTCGTATTCTGGTGTCTTGACCGGCCCGAACCGGCGAAACCGTGATTTCAAAGGTCTTGTAACCGTCTTTTTCGGTAAGTCCGGCTTCCTGACCGGCTGCCTTCTGTTGTTCGTAAACCTGTCGGGCCTCGGCTTTTTCCAGGACCTCGCCATGAATCGGCATGTTGTCAATCCACATGGTAAACTCACTGACAGCGGCCTTTTCCGGAACCGGGAAAGAGTAGATGGCTTCCAGGTCTGTTGCATGGGGGTTGTGGAAGACCTGGTCTACGATAGTAACAGCGTAGCCGTCTTCAATGACCACCTTGACCCGGTGATCTTTGATTTCCAAAGCCGGCAAATTACCGCCACCAGGTGACAACAAACCAGCGGCAAGGGCAGAGCCTGTTCCGGTAACGATCAGCAGACAGGTCAGCAGCATCCCGGTGATGCGTAGTTTAGCTCGTTTCATTTTATCCTCCTGTGTTGAAGTGACTCCATGATGAACACTGTTCATCCATTGGCCTGAAAAATGCCTGTAAATTTGTTTAAGGCAGAGCAGAGGCCAATGCTAAAATTAATCATCATGAACACTGTTCATAAGTACTATATGATTTTAATGAGCGGTGTTCAAGAAAATTCTGTGCATACACCTCTTTTTTTTGTACTATTAAAAAAAGCGGTTTGCTGCAGTCTGCAAAAAATATATAATATCAGTATGTTGATTGGTGGAAAAATATGTTCTCAATAATCGGTGGTTTTCGATTTCCGCAGGAGCCCAGTCCCCTGGGCGAATGTTGGCCTGTGGTACTATGCTGGAATTTCATCGCTCTGGGGACAGAGCTCCTACCCCGCATATTTCATGAACACTTTGTTTAAGGCATCATAACATGCGGATTTTTTGGTGATAATTTCAATCCTATCTCTTTTTAGAAATTTGCAAAGTGTTCGCCAAAGGCAAGCCGATGCGGCCGCACCTGCTTTGTCGCTACCTGAATAAGCATAGGCAACTATCGGAGTCTTCGCTTACCTGCTTACTCAGGTGCTCAGCGCATCTGCAGCCACCTCGACTTGTGAAATATGCGGGCTACATGTCAACCGGCCATTACTACAACTTATTGAGAAGTTACGTGGAAAACTAAAATCGGCCTCAAAGCTGAAAACTTGCAGGCCGAACCGGCCACTGACCTTTAACCACTAAGATTGATGGAGCGCCAACCATGGCCCGCGGACAAAAAATCGACCACCAGGAATTACACAGCACCATTCTCACGGTAGCCACTGAAATAATCAAAGCCGAGGGGATGAGCTCCCTGAGCACCCGAAAAATTGCAAAAGAGATCGGCTGCGCAGTTGGCACGATTTACAATGTTTTCAGCAATATTGATGAGATCATCCTGACTATCAACGCTACGACCATGACCAAACTTGAAAGCCAGCTTCTGGAGAAAGCTCAAAAGGCGGGAGATCCGTTTCTGGCTGTACTTGAACTAGGCCGGGCTTACGTTGCTTTCAGTCGTGACAACTATCATCTTTGGAGTTTGCTGGTTGAACATAAATTATCACCCGGCAACACCCTGCCGACCTGGTTCCAGGAAAAAGTTACCCGTCTCTTTCTTCTGGTCAGCCGGATCGTGGCCCCTCTGGTCGCCAATGATCAGGAAAGAGCCGATCGAGCTGCACGGGTACTCTGGGCAAGCCTCCATGGTATCTGTTCCCTTGCAGTGAGTGGCAAACTGGATGCCGTAAAGTCGGAAACAGCCGATATCCTGGCCGACTCACTGGTGCGCAATTATTTACAAGGACTGCAGCTGGAAAATCAGGCCGGACTTGCTTGATCAGGGCACTGGCTCAAAGAGGTAACAAGCCGGAAAAACAAGAGGAACCTATTATGCCGAGTACACATTTTTTTCTCCATGGCCTGGAATCTTCAAGCAGGGGAACAAAAGGGCGCTGGTTTGCCGAGAATTATCCGCACAT
>JAYEKB010000090.1:0-17257 GCA_034660835.1 Thermodesulfobacteriota bacterium | reverse complement strand
ACCTTGTTGAAATTTTTGTTGAGTACCCGCTGATTAAAATCGTCAACATCAAAATCAAGCTCATCGGGCAGTTCTTCTGTTCTGATTTCTCCCAGGGTGTTGACCAGGGTAACCTTTTCCCCTGACTCAAAATGAATACCTTCCATATTGAGCCGGGTCTGCAGGGTGTAGGGCGGTTCATAATCAACCAGCCAGCCGTCTATAACCGCTTCCCGGTAACTGTAGGTAAACACCGGATGGCCGAAAATATCCACAGTGTGGGCCGCCGGGGTGGCGGTCAGGCCGATACGCACCGTGTCAAAATAATCGAGTACCCGCCGATAGGCAGACACATAGTCATTGAAGTTGCGCAATTCCATCTCGCCCTCGGTCATGTCTTTGTCGAGAGTATAGCCCCTATGGGCTTCGTCAACGACAATGCAGTCATACTGGCGAATGGGGATGGGCTTGTCTGCCTTAAAGACCCGGCTGACCATGGCCTGAACGGTTGCGACCTGAACCTTTGTTTTTGTATCCAGCGCCTGATCCTGCAGCTCTTTGACATCATAAATTTCGGCAAAACTTTTATTACGTTCAAGCCGCATATCCTTAAAGCCATCCTGGGCCTGGGTGCCGAGGGTGTTGCGGTCAACCAGAAAAAGGATACGGTTAAAGAGTCTGGCTTTAAGCAAACGGTACATCAGCCCGATGGTGGTGCGTGTTTTTCCGGTGCCGGTGGCCATGGCGATAAGAATTTCGCGTTGCCCTTTTGTGATTGCCCCTTCAACCGCCTTTACCGCCTTTTCCTGAAAGGGCCGCAGGCCAAGATAGGCCATGGGTTCGCTGGCCAGGAGATCGGGTTGCGTTTGTTTGGTATCAAGACTGTCAAGGAGCTCTTCCGGGGTGGGCCAGGCCATCAGGGGCCGTGATTTATTGGTACTTTTGCGCAGGTCTCTAAACCAGATGCCGCTCTTGGTTTGCAGCTGGTGTTGAAATTCCCGGCCATTGGCTGAGAAGGCAAAGGGGGTTCTATAAACCGGGTTGGCTGCGTTGTACTCCGGTGAGGCTTCGGCGGTGGTGTATTGAATCACGTTATCGGGAATGACTGTAACCTTTGTCAAGTCTCTGCTGTACTCTTCGGCCTGGCGCAGATCATCCATCACATCATTGCCGAATTTCTTGGACTCGATGGTGGCAACAGGTTGAAGGCCTATGAAGAGGACATAATCAGCCCTGGTATTTTTTTTGGTCTGCGGATTATAGCAGGGCCATTCGGCAATGGCTTTATTACAGCCTTTTTCCGGGCGTGCCCCTTTCCGGTAGTCAAGTGTGGTGGTATCGACCTCCCAGCCTCGGTCCCGCAACTGGTTGTCGATGATGATTCTGGTTTCTTCTTCTGAAAGCCGAAGTTTGCTTGTGGCCTTGCGGATTTTTTGCGTGACTTGCTTTATTTTGCTCTGGATTTCCGCATCATCCTTTGTTTCCCGGGCCTGCTTGAGCTTTGCTTTAAATTCATTCTTAACTTTTACCAGCTCGGCTTCCGCTTCAAGGGCCAGTTGTTCGTAGACATTGCGCTCCTCCTGCATTTTCTGCGCGAGTTTTTCATATTCGGCAGCTTCAGCCTGTTGCAGGAGCAATAATTCCCGGTTACCTTCAAGCTGCTGGTTGGTTGCCTGGAGCTGAGACTTGAGAAGCTGAATTTCATTTTGTACTTTGGATAGGTTTGCGCTTGGGTCATCCGGGATGGTAAAAGGACCAGGTTTTAGATCAACACACTTGCTGCTGAAGGCCTGGCAGTGCCAGAGGGCGAGCTTCCTTGCTACCTTAAGAGCGGAGATTGCCTCCCCATGGGTTGTATGGAACTGATGGGCAGCATTGTTGCCTGCCAGACGGAGGGCATGAAATAACTCCCGGACCACGGGGTCAAGGCCGAGTTTTCTGTTGATCTGGTAGAGCAGCTCATGTTGAGTTGGTCGCTCACCGACCTCCAGACCAATCCGACAGGCCACGTCCTGGGCCAGAGCTTCTCCTAATTGCCTGAGTTTGAGTAAGGTTGTATTGGGATCTGAGCTGAATGCCTTTTCGGCCGTAACCGCTAATTGAAAAAAGAGTGGCTCATGCTTTTTTAGAAAACTGAAGTTCGTTGTTTCCATATGCGGCGACCAGTAGGAGCAAATTAATTATCGAATGTTATGCCATCAGCCTGTATTACGATTATTTTTCCACAAATAGACCAGTAACAATAACCGTAAAATCGACCAAATACAAAAGATTACATAGTACATAGCCTGTTGATGCTGCTTTAACCAATCCCGCTTGCCAGAAAATCCATAAAATTATCCGGCTTCACCACGGAACACTGAGCACCGGGATAGGCACGGGTAAACGTCTTGGGGATTCTCGCTTTTGCCTTAGGGTTCCATTTGAATTCCCAGGCGGTAAGGGACTGAGGCGATTCTTCAATATAGTCTATTTCCTGCTGCTGGGTCGTTCTCCAGAAATATTTTTCTGTATCCAGACGGTTCTCCTGTGACAATGCCTTCATCCGTTCACTTACCAGAAAATTCTCCCATAAGGGGCCCATATCGGTACGTTGAGATGGAAGCTGGAAATTTCGGATAATGGCGTTACGGATACCATTGTCATGAAAGTAGAATTTTTTCGCTTTGCGAATTTCGTTGCGCACGTTTTTGGAAAATGCCGGCAGGCGAAAAATAACAAAGGCTTTTTCCAGAAGGGTGATATATTTTTCAACGGTCTGGTGATTGGCACCGGTCAGACGGCTCAGTTCATTGAAGGAGACCTCGGAACCAAGCTGCAGGGCCAGGGCCTTGAGAAGTTTTTCAAATAGGAGCGGCCGGGTAACATCTTCAAGCAGTAACAGGTCTTTATAAAGAAAGCTGTCACTCAGGAGTTGCAGCAGTTCCCGCTCCTCGCCGGGATGGGTGATGATTTCCGGGTAATAGCCATAGATCAGCCGGTGTTCCAGCAGCCTGTTCTCTATCAGCAGGCCATGGTGTCCCACCATTTCCAGGTAGGAGGGAGCAAAAAGATGGTACTGGTATTTCCTGCCGGTGAGAGGTTCATTGATTTTTGAAGTCAGTTCTAAAGATGACGAACCGGTGGCAATAACCTGAATGTCTTTCAGCTTATCGGCAAACAGTTTCAGAGTAATCCCGATGTTGCTGATGCGCTGGGCCTCATCAATGAACACAATCTTGTTTTTGCCGACAATAGCCTGCAGCCTGGTCGAGGTTGTACTGCCAAGCAGTTCCCGGACATCCACTTCATCGCCGTTCAGTTCAATAATCGGAACATCCAGACCAGACAGCATATTTTCTACCAGCGTAGTCTTACCGACCTGCCTGGCGCCAAGCACAATGATCACCTTGCCCTTGAAGAGCCGTCCGGTAATATCTTCCTGCAGGCGTCTTTTTATGATATTTTTCTGTTCCATACGTGATATATTATATTAATTTTATGTTCAGGTCAACGGGGGATACCAATATAGTAAAGAGATGATGCTAACCCGCATTTCTCATGAATATTGTGCGAGCTTTGAAAAAATGATGGACTCGTAAAAACTCAAGATTATTATTCTCGCGGCATTCCCGAGAAGGTGGGATTCTCGCCTTCGCGGGAATGACGGCACAGGGGACTTTTTACGAGATTATCAAAAGATAACCAATACACCGGAAAGAAAGGGGAAGCGCGAATTTGACGGTATTCCATTTTGAGAACGTACTTATACCGACAAAGATCCCGTCACAGATGAGGGGATATCAATAAGTATTATAGGAACACACTGGAAAAGAAAACCCCGAAATCCTTAATGGGACTCGGGGTTTTTATCTTTACCGGGACTGGCCGGAATGTTTTGTGGTGGCGATGCAGGGACTTGAACCCCGGACACCACGGATATGAGCCGTGCGCTCTAACCAGCTGAGCTACATCGCCATAGGGGAAAACTGTTCGTTTGAACCGTGCTACTATTCAAGATTTTCCTGTTTTTGTCAACAGGAAAACTTGTCGGCAACGATCCGGAAAAATAATTCTGTGGGAAGCACCGAACTTTTTCAATCATAAGCGATCCCATCCCCTGATGGGATATCATCACTTACGTCCTTACTATAAAAAAAATCCTTGCCTGGAAATCATCCCAGGCAAGGATTTCATACTTCTTTACTCTAGGGAGTGGTGTGCAGGCTTACATCATGCCGCCCATGCCGCCCATGCCACCCATACCGCCCATGCCGCCGCCAGGAGGCATGCCCATACCGCCGCCGCCGGCAGCATCATCTTCCGGCTCATCAGCGATCATGCACTCGGTGGTCAGCAGCATACCGGATACGGAAGCTGCGTTCTGGAGTGCAAAGCGGGTTACCTTGGCCGGGTCAATGACACCTGCAGCAATCAGGTCTTCATATTCTTCGGTGCCTGCATTGAAGCCGTTGGGTCCTTCCAGGCCTTTGATATGGTCAACAATGACTGAGCCTTCACGACCAGCATTTTCTGCAATCTGGCGGGACGGTTCTTCCAGGGCTCTTTTGATGATATTTATACCCAGGGCCTGCTCACCCGGAAGATTCAGGGTGTCCAGTGCCTTGAGACAGCGCAGGTAAGCCACACCGCCTCCGGGAACCACGCCTTCCTCAACTGCAGCGCGGGTGGCGTTCAGTGCATCTTCAACTCGGGCCTTTTTCTCTTTCATCTCGATCTCGGTGGCAGCGCCGACATTGATCACGGCTACGCCGCCGATCAATTTGGCCAGACGCTCCTGGAGCTTCTCACGATCATAGTCGGAGGTAGAGTCATCAGCCTGGGTCCGAATCTGTTTAACTCGTGCAGCTAACTGCTCTTTGTCTCCGGCTCCGTCAATGAGAGTGGTGTTGTCCTTGTCAACCACGATACGTTTAGCGGTTCCAAGATCGTTGACAGTTACGTTCTCCAGCTTAATGCCCAGGTCCTCAGTGATAACCTGGCCGCCGGTGAGAATAGCGATATCCTCAAGCATTGCCTTGCGGCGATCGCCAAAGCCCGGTGCTTTGACTGCAGCAACATTCAGGGTGCCGCGCAGCTTGTTGACAACCAGGGTTGCCAGTGCTTCGCCGTCAACATCTTCGGCAATGATGAACAGCGGCTTACCCATCTTGGCAACAGCCTCGAGTACGGGCAGCAGGTCTTTCATGTTGGAGATTTTTTTCTCGTTGATGAGGATCAGCGGATCCTCCATGTTGACCTCCATGCGATCGGGATCGGTCACAAAGTAGGGGGAGAGGTAACCGCGGTCAAACTGCATACCCTCAACAACGTCCAAGGAAGTATCCATGGATTTTGCTTCTTCAACGGTGATAACACCTTCTTTACCAACCTTGTCCATGGCCTCGGCAATGATATTACCGATTGTAGCATCGTTGTTGGCGGATATTGTACCGACCTGGGCGATTTCCTTCTGCTCCTTGGTCGGGTTGGCAATGGAGGCAAGTTCAGCAACAATAGATGCAACGCTGGCGTCAATGCCGCGTTTAATCTCCATGGGGTTGTGACCGGCGGCAACAAGCTTGGAGCCCTCGGTATAAATGGCCTGGGCCAGAACGGTGGCCGTGGTGGTACCGTCACCGGCAACGTCGGAGGTCTTGGATGCTACCTCTTTTACCATCTGGGCACCCATGTTCTCGAACTTATCTTTAACCTCGATCTCTTTGGCTACAGTCACACCATCTTTGGTGATAACCGGAGCACCAAATGATTTCTCGATCAGGACGTTACGTCCCTTAGGTCCCAGGGTAATCTTAACAGCGTTTGCCAGGGTATTCATACCGGTCAGCATGGACTCGCGAGCCTTGCCGCCGTACTTTAATTCTTTAGACATTTCTTTTCTCCTTATATACTTAAGTCAATTGGCGTCCGAGGATCAGCTTTCAATAACGCCGAGAATATCATCTTCACGCATGATGAGAAAATCGTCACCATCATACTTAATATCAGTGCCGCCATACTTGGAAAACAATACCCGGTCGCCGACCTTGACATCCATGGCCGCCCGCTCGCCGGCATCATTCATCTTGCCCGGACCGACTGCGACGATCTCGCCTTCGGCCGGTTTCTCTTTAGCAGAGTCCGGAATAATGATCCCACCTGCGGTTTTTTCCTCTTCTTCCAATCTCTTGACCAGGATCCGGTCATTCAATGGACGAATCTTCATGGACAATCCTCCTGTTACAATAATTTTGATTATTAACTACCTGAGCCGAAAAAAAGTTGGTGTCCGGTACCCGGCTCACTCTTTCCCCTTCCGGACAAAAATAGAGTTCCTGTCATCAGGCTGGGCAAAACAATAGGGACGGATTTTGAAAAATCAAGGGATGGAGGTGAAAAAAAAATTCACCTCCAATTATCTGAAATACGAATGGAAAATTCTTAATAGAATAAAAATGAAAACTTTTACGCCACCCGCACCAGCCAGTTGTGCGGATCCGGCGTCATACCACGTTGCAGGGCCTGGATACCATCAAAAAGACGTTGGGAGAGCTCACCGGTTTTACCATGATTAACCATGATGGATTCACCCTTGTAGCAGAATTCGCCCACCGGTGAAATAACAGCAGCCGTGCCGGCACCGAACGCCTCGGTCAGGGTTCCATCTTGTGCTGCTGCAACCACCTCGTCAATGGTAATGCGCCGTTCATCGGTCGTGATGGACCAGTCGCGGGCAAGCTGCAGAACAGAGTCACGGGTGATTCCAGCCAGAATGGTGCCGCCAAGCGGCGGGGTAACCAGTTCATCATTGATGACAAAAAAGATGTTCGATGTCCCCACCTCTTCAATACACTTATGCTCAAGAGCGTCAAGCCATAATACCTGGGTATACCCCTTGCGCTGGGCCTCGGTGAGAGCCTTGACCGAAGCGGCATAGTTGCCCGCGGTCTTGGCCTCTCCAACACCACCGGGAACCGCCCGGACATAGGTCTCTTCAACATAGATCCTGGTGGGATTAAACCCTTCCGAATAGTAGGCACCAACCGGACTCTTGATGATAAAAAACAGATATTCATCCGAGGGCCTGAGTCCCAGGGCAGCCTCGGTGGCCACCATGGTGGGCCGCAGGTACAGGGCCGCACCCTCGCTGTCCGGAATCCAGTCCCGATCAAGATAGACCAATCCCTTCATGGCCTGCAGGATCTTGTCCACCGGAATACGCGGCATACACATCCGGACTGCGGATTTGTTGAGCCGTTCCAGGTTATCCTGGGGGCGAAACATCAGGATGGATCCGTCCTGACCCCGGTAGGCCTTGAGCCCTTCAAAAATTGCCTGTCCGTAGTGAAAGACCATGGCAGCCGGATCAAGGTTGAAGTCTCCGTACGGCGTGATCTCAGCATCATGCCAGCCTCGTTCCCGGTTCCACTTCATGACAAACATGTGATCAGTGAAATACCGGCCGAATCCCAGATTATTCTGGTCCGGTTTCTCCTTCAAAGTCTCTGCCTTATGCAGGCTGACGTCCAGCTCATTTTTCAACATCTTTTTCTTCCTGTGGGGTAAACCGATTTAATTTTTTCGCAAGAGCGGGTACAATGGCCGCATACGATATTTTTTCAGCAAAAGGATCGTCAGTCATGCCGCCAACCAAAGACAAGCAACAAACGGAAACTACAGATCAGCTTTCCCGGAGAAAGGAGGACGGGCCTAAGCTCAATCCTATCCAGGCCAAGTACTTTGCCGTTGTCTTCCTGATATCCATCCTGCTGCTGGGCTGGGTACTGTGGCCGTTCTGGCAGCTGCTGGTTCTTGCTTTCCTGCTGGCAGGTATTTTCCGGCCCATCTATAACTGGCTGGAAAAAAGGGTCTCGCCCTGGCTGGCATCCATCCTCACCTGCGCACTTATCGTGCTCATTGTCTTTGTGCCGCTAACCTTCTGTACCGGGGCTTTGTCATCCGAGGCCCTGAATATGTATCAGCTGGGCAAAGACAGCAACCTGCTGCTGATATTCCAGCAATTTATTCAGAATAATACATTGGTGAGAGAGGCACAAGAGGTACTGGCCGGGTTCGGCATAAATTTTGAGCCAACAGACATCACCGGAATGTTCTCCGACATGACCAAAATGGCCGGTCTGTTTATCTATAACCAGGCATCCGCCTGGGCGGCAAACATTATGAGCTTTGCGCTCCAGTTCTGCTTTCTGATCCTGGTGATTTTTTTCCTGCTCATCGAGATGGACGGGTTGATTCGGTTTTACACTCGCCTCTCGCCCCTTCCCGACGATCAGGACGACCTGTTGAGGGAAAAGTTCATGGAAATAGCAGGTGTTATGTTAATTGGTAACGGCATCAGCGGCCTGTTCCAGGGAGTAATGGGCGGGATATTTTTTGCCATGATCGGCATCAACTCGCCGGTCCTATGGGGCGGGGTCATGTCCATCCTCGCCTTTCTGCCCATCTTTGGTATCGGTCTGATCCTATTGCCCACGGCAGCCATCCTGCTCTTAAATGGGGCTGTCGGCCAGGCGATTTTAACTGTTGTTTTTTATGTACTCCTGTCCTTTACCGTAGAATACCTGCTCAAACCAAAATTCGTTGGCAGCCGTGTCAAGATGCATACCCTGCTGGTTTTCCTGGCTATTGTCGGCGGCATGGCCATGTTCGGTGCTCTGGGCATCATCTATGGACCCCTGATTGCCACCGCGTTTCTGACCCTGTCTGAAATTTATCTGAAAGAATATCGGTCCGAGCTGGATGGAAAGGCGCAACAGCTAAATTCATATCGTAACAATCAGGAAATAGACAGGTAAGCGACGCCGAATATGAGACACTCCTAAACAGTTACAGCGCAGTGGTTTTGCCAACTATGGGATACAACCTGAATAGTTACGTTACATGAAACAAAAAACATCACCTTCGGTTTTTTTACGTATTTTTCTCTGCCTGCTAATCCTGGGTGCCGGATTTGCAGGTTTTCTTGTTCTAAAAAAGATGAAAAAACCGCCCCTCCAGGTAGAGGGACAAGAACGGGCTCTGCCGGTGCAGGTGGTACAGGTCCAAGCGGAGCTGGTACCTGTGACTGTCTCCGGATACGGGGAAATCAAGTCACGGTCCATGGTACCGTTGTCAGCTGAAGTTGCCGGTCGAATCACTTCGGTACACCCCGACCTGCAGGTCGGGGCTGTGATCAAAAAAGGGGAAATCCTGTGTACGATCAATGACCAGGATTTTCGCCTGGAGTTTGCAACAGCACAGACCCGTTTGCAGAGTCTGTCGCGTGATCTTGCACTTGCCCGCAAGGAATTTGCCCGGGTCAGTAGTTTGTATAAGAAAAATAAGGTCGGCACCATGTCCAGTGTGGAAAAGGCCGAGCGATCCGTAAACGGGATCGTTAATCAGCGCGTCCAGGTCCAGCAGGCTATAGAACTGGCAAAACTACGCCTTGAGCGCTGTGTCATTCGGGCGCCTTTTACCGGCCGCATAACCGAGCGCAATGTGGAAGTGAATGAATATGTAACACCGGGCAGGAAACTGCTCACCATCGTTGATGATGCCGATCTTGAGATAGAGGTGTCCCTGGACAGCCGCGACGGTGTCAACTGGTTGCGTTTCCAGTCACGCAGAGATAGTGGTTCCTGGTTCGGTCTGCCCGAAGAGACCGGTTGCACCATCACCTGGACAGAGAGGGAAGAGGTACAGGGTAAGGGCAGGCTTGACCGGGTGGTTCGGTTTGACCCTGCTACCAGGACCCTGGTAGTGGCTGTACGGCTGAAACCGGGTAACACCTCGTCCTTTCCCCTGGTGCAGGGCATGTTCTGCCGGGTTGATATCGTTGGCCGTCCCCTGGACAAGGTATTTATCCTGCCCCGCCGGGCCGTGACGTATGAGGGTAATGTCCATGTGATCCGTGATAGCCGACTGCACACTCGAAAAGTTGAGGTAGCCCGGGTGCAGGACGACAAGGCGCTCATCACAGGAGGACTGCAGGAGGGTGAAACCGTTATCATCACCCGGCTGGAAAATCCGCTGGAAAACGCATTGGTCCGGATTGAAGAGGCTGGAGACGGCGGGTAATGAAAAAAATCCTTGCGGCCTTTGCCGCAAATACGGTCTTTGCCAATATCGTCCTGGTCATGATCTTCATGGGAGGTGCGCTGGCCTTGGGCTCCATGTTGCGGGAAAGTTTTCCTCAGTTTTCTCTGGACATAATTTCTATCCAGGTATCCTATCCCGGAGCCGATCCCGAAGAGGTGGAGGAGGGGATTGTCCTTAAGATCGAGGAGGCCCTGGAAACGGTTGAGGGCGTAAAGCAGTATACCACTACATCAACAGAGAACGTGGGGTCCGCTACCATTGAAGTGCTGGATGGGTATGATGTCAGCGAGGTGCTGGACGATGTAAAATCAAAGATCGATGCCATCTCCACTTTTCCTGTGGATGCTGAAAAGCCGGTGGTTACCGAGCTGCTGATAAAGGATTCGGTCATGCTGCTCGCCCTGTCCGGCGACCTGTCCGAAAAGCAGCTCAAGAGCTTTGCCGACTTGATCCGGGATGAGGTTCGTCTGCTGCCCGGCATCTCCCAGGTGGAGGTCTTTGGTGCCCGGGATTATGAAATCTCAATTGAGGTTTCTGAGGAGCAGTTGCGTCGGTATGGCATCACTTTTGAGCAAATTGCCGGAGCGATTCGCAGATCAAGCATTAACCTGCATGGCGGCACCATCCGTACCCGGGGAGAGGAGATCAGGGTGCGCACCGTGGGCCGCAAGTATACCGGCGAGAAACTTGCCGACATTGTTGTACTGGCCGGTCCCGGCGGAGAAATGATTACCCTTGGACGGCTGGCAACCATCCGGGATGGTTTTACGGAAGACCCGATCAATGCCGTTATTGACGGCATCCCCGCCGTGTTTGTCATGGTATTTAAAACCACTGAGGAAGATGCACTCCATATTTCCAATACCGTTGCCGAGTATCTCAGCAAAAAACAGCAACAGTTGCCCCCGGGCATACACCTGACCGATTTCTATGACAACACCGAAGCGTTGCGGGCCAGGATCAGTCTGTTAACGCGCAACGGCACTATCGGTATGGCCCTGGTCTTTTTTCTCCTCTGGCTGTTTATGGATCTGCGGCTCTCTTTCTGGAGCGGGATGGGTATACCCATTTCCCTGGCCGGCGCCCTGTTCATCCTCTGGACCATGGGTGAAACCATCAACATGGTATCTCTGTTTGGTTTTATCATGGTGTTGGGCATTGTGGTGGACGATGCCATTGTGGTGGGTGAGTCCATTTATGTGCACCGCAAATTTGGAGAACCACCGCTTAAGGCTGCTGTGGAAGGAGTTTGCGAAGTCGGCATGCCGGTCTTTGCTGCAGTTATCACCACCATAGTTGCATTTATACCCCTTGCCCATGTGGGTGGCATCATGGGGAAATTTATTGCTATTCTGCCCACGGTGGTGATTTCCTGCCTGCTTATTTCATTGATCGAATGTCTGTTCCTGCTGCCGGCCCATCTCAGTCACCTGCCGGATTTAAATAACACGCAACCGTCGGGTAATCCTGTGCTGCGTTTGTTGTCCCGCTGGCAGCAGTTCATGCAGAACGGCTTGGTCCGTTTTGTTGAACATCGATACCTGCCCTTTCTTGATCACGTTCTGAATTGGCGATACGTCTCCCTGGCCGTTGCCGTAACCACCCTGATCCTTACCCTGGGATTGGTAAAGGGAGGGCTGGTTAAATTTCAGGTTTTTCCAAAAATTGATGGTTTTGTTGTTACCTCTACGGTTGAATTTCCTGAAGGAACCCCTCCGGAGGTAACCCGTGAGGCGCTGCAGAAAGTTGAGCAGGGATTTATCCGTGTGTCTGAACGCATGCCGACGATAAGCGGCGAGCCTATGATTAAAAAAAGACTCACCCTGGTCGGCCAGACGCTCAGCGACAAGATGGGCCGGAAGGGGCCGAATCTCGGGTCGGTTCAGTTCATTCTGCTTGCATCGGAAAAACGAGGAATTCACTCCAATGATCTGCTGGTTGAATGGGAGCGCGAGGTTGGCTCCATCTCCGGGGCTCGTGCCCTGACCTTTGAGGGGTTGTCTGCCGGACCGGGCGGGGCGGAGATAGAGGTCTGGCTGCAGGGAAGGAACATGGCGGATATCCTTGCTGCCGCTGATGCATTGCAGGAGAAACTGCACGGTTTTGAGGGGGTCATCCAGATCCGTTCTGATTTCGCTATTGGCAAAAACGAACTTCGCCTGAGCTTAAAACCCGAAGCCAGAGCCCTGGGGCTGACAGTCGATGGACTGGCCCGCCAGGTCAATGCCGGTTTTTACGGACAGGAAGCCTTCCGGGTCCAGCGAGGCAGGGATGATGTTCGGGTCAAGGTGCGCTATACACAGGAGGAGCGGGGTAGGCTGACGAATTTTGAGCGAATGCGTATCCGTACCCAGACCGGGCAGGAAGTCCCCCTGTTTTCGGTTGCCGATGTGGAGTTCGGACCGGGCTATTCTACTATTATCCGTACTGACGGTTTGCGGAGGGTGGCAGTAACAGCTGATGTTGATCCGAAAAGGGCGAATTCACAGGAGGTGTTTGCAGAGCTCGCATCAGGATTTTTCCAGGAACTAGAGGGAAAATATCCGGGACTGTATATCTCCATGCAGGGTGCTAAAAAGAATATGCGTGAATCGTTTTCCAGCCTTAAGGTGACCTTTCCGCTGGCAGTGGTAGGTATTTATGTCATTGTGGCAACTATTTTTCGCTCCTACATTCAGCCGCTGGTGATCCTGTTTACCATACCGTTTGGCATAATCGGTTCAGTTATCGGTCACCTGCTGCTGGGCTACAGCCTGTCCATGATGTCCATGTTCGGCATGGTGGCACTGACCGGTGTGGTCGTAAATGACGCCATTGTCCTTATTGAGCGGATTAACGAGAACCTGGCCGAAGGCATGGACTTTTTTGAGGCCATTAAAAAAGGTGGTGCACGCAGGTTCCGGGCCATCCTGCTTACTTCGCTGTCCACGGTGGGCGGACTGGCACCGTTGATCCTGGAAACAGACATGCAGGCCAGGTTTCTCATCCCCATGGCATTGTCGCTGGCAGCCGGTGTCACCTTTGCCACAGTCCTGACCCTGGTGCTGATCCCCAGCCTGCTGGCCATTGTCAATGACGCTCGAAGATTAAAGGTATGGTTGAAGACCAATACCTGGCCGCTGCGGGAAGCCGTGGAACCGGCAGCCTCACGACGACTGAACCGGATGGTATAAGGAACGGTTGGCGGTTTACGGTTTACGGTTTACGGTTGAGAATGTAGGTTGGGGTGAGTGAAACGAACCCCAACATGTTTCCTATGCTGGGAGGTAGTGTTGAGGGCCGCCTGGATAGTGAAATAATGTGTAGGAGCGGCGCCTCGCCGCGAAAAGATGATGTCAGTCGCGGTGAGGCGCCGCTCCTACACCATAGAGATTAAACCTGAAGGTTAACTATTTGATCCATCGGAGGAAGTCATGAAACAGGTTTTGTTTATCCTGTTGATAAGTTGCCTGCTGACCACTGTCGCCTGGAGTGGTGAAGAGCAGGGACCTGCCGGGCCTGATTTTTCCGGAATCGAGGTGCTGGATCTTGAGACAGCGCAGCGGATTGCCTTGAAGGGTAATCCGGGTATTGTTGCGGCCCAGGCCCGATTGGAGCAGGCCAGGGCCAGGGTCAAGCAGGCCGTGGCTGCCTGGTGGCCGAGTCTGGATGTGACCGCGACGGCTGCCCGTACCCGCCGATCTGATAGCGGATATGAGCTTGCAAATCAATATTCTGCCTTTCCGGGCCAGTCAACAGATCGAACCTATGACAGTAGTGCTGCCGGTCTGCAGGCAACCTGGGTGTTATTTGACGGTTTTTTTCGTTCTTTCAGGCAGGAACAGATGGAATTTGGTGAGAAGTCATCTGCTGCTGCCCGAAGGGACAGCCAGCGGTTGCTGGTGTCCGCTGTTGCCGAGGCCTTTTTCAATGCGCAGCTTGCCCAAACCAATGTCAAAATTGCCGAGGCTGACAAGAAGTTTTATACGAAACAGCTCCTGGATGCCAATAACCGCTTTGAGGTGGGGACCGGATCCTGGGGGGATGTGCTCAATATCAAGGTACAGCTCAATTCAGCCAGAACCAGCTCTATGTTCGGCAAGCGGGAGTATGAGGCTGCAGGGTATGGATTGGCTGCGTTGCTCGGGGCTTCGGATTCCATATTTCCCAATACTGTACGGCTGGCTGAACTTGATAAGGATTTTAATCCCTCCGGGGAGGGAGACGATGGTGCCCAGACCCTGATCGATGAGGCCCTGGCCGCACGACCGGATCTTCGCAGGATGGCCATGCAGGTCAACGAGGCAGAGGCGGCAACCGGCCAGGCAAAAGCAGCATTCTGGCCCAAAGTGCAGCTGGGAGGAACTGTGAATGGGGCGCAACAGGGAGATTTTGTTGTAACAGGCGACGATTTCGGCAACGCTGTTTCTTTAAATGCAGCCTGGAACCTGTTTTCCGGTGGAGCAGACAAGGCGCGGCTCTTTGAGGCCAGACAGAAGAAGCGGGAAATATCCTACAGCCTGGCCGACCTGCGCAACAAGGTGGCCTCGGAAGTACGCCAGGATATTGCTCTGCTGGCAGCTGCCCGGGAGCAGGTCCGTCTGCAGCGGGAGAGTGTCGACCTGGTTGAGGAAAACCGGCAACTGGCCGAGAGTGAATACGAGGCTGGATCTGCCTCTCTGGTCCGTCTCAACGAGGCGCAGAGAGACCTGACTACCACCTATGGCCGTCTCGCTCAGTCGTTGGTCAGTTATCACCTGGCCCGGCAGCGACTGCTGGCTGCCACTGGGCGCAACTTGGCTCCTTTTGCCGGCGAGATCAGTGAAGCCCCGCTGAACGCTACTGAATGAGTTGTTGAAATTTGTCGTCGCTAATCTCGGGCACACCGTAATTTTTAAAGACAACAACGCCTTTTTTATCGGCAACCAGGATGGTTGGAACCCCCTGGATACCGTATTGGCGTGTAATTTTCCCCTTGTTGTCAAAGATGACCGGGTAGGTCATGCCGGTTTTATCCATAAAGCGGCGGGCCTTTCCCTCGGAATCATTATGGCCCACATTGATGCCGATAAATTCCATGCCCTTTTCCTGGTATTTTTTCACAAGTGCATTTACCTTTGGGACCTCTGTTTTACAGTTAGGGCACCAGGATGCCCAGAAGATGAGCATGACCGGTTTTGTACCGATAACAGTGGCCAGGTCAATGGTTTTGCCGTCCATGTCTTTAGCGGTAAAGGGAGGTAATCTATCGTCCTGGTTCAAGGCAAGTGCAGAAATCGGCAGCAGCAGGATCAGGGCAAGGGTCAGCAGGATATGATGTGTTCTGTTCATGTGATCTATTCTCCGTTTACGGGTGATTCGCCATGTTGGGCGGTGTAATTATTTTTATTGCTGTAGGAGCGGCGCCTCGCCGCTCCTACAGCAATAAAATCGGGTGTTACCTATTAAACAAACATCATACCGGCCTTAACCAGGAAGTATTCAGCCAGGATGACCATGAGCAAACCCATGGCTTTTTTGATCGTTACCATCCAACCTCCGGAACGGGGGATGGAGGCCATGAGGCCGGAAAAGGTGCCCACGATCAGCAGGATCGCACCCATGCCAAAGGCAAATACAAAGAGCAGTAGCCCTCCCATAACCATGTCACGGGTTGAAGCCACATAGGCCAGCAATACACCGAGTACCGGCGCGGTACAGGGACCGGCCACAAAGCCGGAAAATATGCCGATAAGAAAAGCTCCCGGTATGCCCTTGATCTTTGCAGAAAATCGTGGTGCTAACGTGGGCAGTGAGAAGACATCCAGCATACCAAGACCCAGCAATAGAATAATATTTCCGATCACAAGAAAAGTCCAGGGGCTGGTGTTGATAGAACCGAAAAAACTGCCTGTTGCTGCGGCAAATATACCCAGACCGGCATAGGTAACGGCCATACCGGTGACATAAGTCAGTGACAGCAGGAAAGCCCGCAGCTTTGAACCACCCAGGTTTGAATTGGTGATAACGCCCGCGGTGATCGGTATCATCGGGTACACACAGGGGGTCAGGCTGGCAAGCAAGCCGCCCAGGTAAGCGGCAACAAAGGAGAGCAGCAGCGAGGTCTGCAGATAGCTCTCTATCTGGCTGAGAAAATGTTCCATTGTTCGTCAAATTTGAGTAAAAGGAGGCGGAAATTCATCAATAATAATATTCCATATTACCACAGTGTGGCAGAAAGTAAACGAAAATGAATACTAATGAAAAAGAAGAGAATACATCCATTTGGTTACCAGTTAGCCCGCATATTTCACAAGCCGATGCGGCCGCACCTGCTTTGTCGCTACCTGAATAAGCATAGGCAACTATAGCTTACTCAGGTGCTCAACGCATCTGCAGCCACCTCGACTTGTGAAATATGCGGGTTAGTTGACCTTCTTTTTGAACCGGAAAAGACTCTTCTGGGAAAAGGGAAAAATGCAACGAGCCCGTTTACTTATCTCAACCGATTGCTGCTGAAACGGCGGTTGCCGGGAGTGGTGCAACCTGCCCTGGTGGGACGACGCGACCGGGACGGGAAGATCAATTATGAAAGCTGGACCGGAAAACAGACAACGGTAAGCGAGCAGGAAATGTAGCTCAGCGAAATTGAAGCTGCAGATTTTGTTGCGGTCGAGAAGGTGTCAGAAATCCGGCACCAGGGAGAGCAGGCTGTCGTTATCAAGAAACTGAATCCAGCCAGTCAGCAGAAGTTGGAATTCCACCAGCGAGAGTTGGCAGGGTGTGGGATCATCATCAAACAGGCTTTCCAGGGTTATTTGATCAGCATCAAGGATGACCGTATAGCTGTTACCGCTTATCTCCTGCTTATCTACGGCCGATTTTTTCAGGAGAGCCAGCACTTCAGCAGCGGTACCGGTGTCCTGAAGGTCGCTTTCCAGATAGTCGGCCAGGCAGGTATGTGCAGGATCTGCCTGTACACGGGGCAATTGGGACTGGTCACGGTAAAATCGGATGAATGGTGTCATGGTCATTTTTTTGTGTAAATGGGATAAGCGGTGTTGATGTTACCACGCCGGTTCAGGTAGCCCTGTATGGTGAAACCCGTGCCGGCCGGGCCTTCCCATTTGGTTTTGCTCCCTGTGTTTCGGTGTTTCCAGGCATGGAGAACAGCTTCTATAACCTGATGGCGAGTCATGGAGTCCGGAAACAGGGTGGAGAATTTCTCTTTCCAGCGTCT
>JAYEKB010000089.1:0-4615 GCA_034660835.1 Thermodesulfobacteriota bacterium | reverse complement strand
AGCCATCATGTTACCTTCTCCATCAGATAATGTCGATTTTCTTGAAGCCACCTATCGCAAGATCTTTCCCCAGGATTTAGAGTTCCGTGACCGGGCTGTTGCCCATCTTGAGCAGCTGACCATGCCGCACTGGGCACTGGGCGACCTGATGGATCTTGCTGTAGATCTTGCCGGTATGACCCGTTCTCTCAAGCCTCAGGTCAAAAGAAAGAAAGTTGTGGTCATGGTTGGTGATCACGGGGTCACCGTGGAAGGAGTATCCAAGTATCCTTCCGAAGTAACGGCTCAGATGGTCTATAACTTTGTTGCCGGTGGAGCCGGTATCAATGCCCTGGCTCTTCAGGCGGGAGCCGATGTCGTGGTGGTTGACATGGGCTGTGCAACCGACCTTTCCGAGCTGGCGAAATCCGGTACAATTATTTCAAAAAAAATCGGCGCGGGAACTCAGAATATTGCCCATGGCGCTGCTATGACCAGGACCCATGCCGTGATGGCTGTAGAGGCAGGTATTGAGGTGGCCAACCAGCTGGCCCCGGACGTGGATGTCCTGGGTACCGGAGATATGGGGATTGGAAACACCACGCCATCCACTGCCATTGTTGCCACTTTGACAGGTAAAAGCCTTGATGAGTTGACCGGGCGCGGAACAGGCCTTGATGATGAGCAGCTTGCCCATAAGAAAAAAGTGCTGGAGCGGATTCTGCAGATAAATAAGCCTGATCCTAAAGACGGACTGGATGTACTGGCCAAGGTCGGTGGTTTTGAGATCGGCGGTATTGCAGGTCTTATCATCGGCGCTGCAGCGCACAGAAAACCGGTGGTGGTTGACGGCTTTATTTCCACTGCCGGGGCCATGATCGCCTGCAGCCTGGAGCCCTTTGTCCGCGACTATATCATCTGTGCCCATCGCAGCATGGAGCCGGGACACGGGGCCATGCAGGAAAAAATAGGATGCAGACCCTTGTTGGATTTGAACCTGCGGTTGGGCGAGGGGACCGGTGCGGCCCTGGCCATGAACCTGCTGGAAGCTGCAGTTGCCATCCTTACCGAGGTGGCCACCTTTGCCGATGCCGGTGTATCCGGTCCCCCGGTTTCGTGACCAGCTGGCTCGGCCGATTTGCGGCAGCATTGCGTTTTCTCACCATTATTCCTCTGCCCGGCAGCCTGGGTACGACGGAAGATGAACTGACAGGCGCAACCCCTTTTTTCCCATTGGTGGGATTGCTGCTGGGCTGCATCGCAGTACCATTAGTCTGGTTACTGCACATGCTTTTACCGCCCCTGGTCACTGCAGTGCTTTCGACCCTTTTTTTGTTGGCGTTTTCAGGCGGCCTCCATCTGGACGGCTTGGCTGATACGGCAGATGGTTTTTTCAGTTCCCGGCCTAAAGAACAAATTCTTGAGATCATGCGTGATTCCGCCACCGGAGCCATGGGTGTTATTGCAATTGTTCTGCTGCTCCTGCTCAAGGTTTCCTGCCTGGCATCACTGGATACGAACCTGTTGCCGGTTGTTTTTCTCATGCCCCTTGCCGGCCGAACGGCCATTTTGCTGATGATGGGGCTACTGCCCTATGCCCGTCTCCAGGGCGGACTGGCAACATTATTTTACAGTCGCAGGTCCAGGATGGTTGGACTCAGCTCTCTCGTGTTTTTTTCTGCCGTGGCCTTGCTGCTTACAGGGGTACAGGGTGGGCTGGCGGTTATGGCTGTTGCCCTGTTGATTGCCCTGTTCAGCTTGTTCTGTCAGCGGAAAATTGGTGGAGCCACCGGTGATACCCTGGGAGCCTCCTGTGAATTGGCCGAAGCCGCTGTTGCCCTGATTTTTGTTATAAGGATAGGGGGCTGATCATGATTGGACACGGCGGCAATATTCAGCGACTGACAGCCCGTCTTGGCTGCAAACCCGGTGATATTTTGGATTTCAGCGCCAATATAAATCCCCTGGGACCGCCGGAATATATCTGGAATGTGCTGGCAAGGAACCTTCCTGATATTATTCATTACCCGGATCCCGAAGCAGCTGAGTTGATAAATGCTATTGCAGAGAGTTACCAGTTGCAGCCTGATCAGGTCGTTCCCGGTAACGGCACCTCGGAGCTGCTCTTTGCTGCCCTGCGTGCAATTGAAGTCAGGCGGGCGATCATTCCGGTGCCTGCCTACATTGATTATCGCCAAGCCTGCGAACAGGCGGCAGTACCGGTTCACTCTTTTCTATTGCGGCCGGAAGATGATTTTCAACCCGACCTGGAGCAGTTAGCTGCAGAACTGCGAGAGGGTGACCTTGTTATCCTTGGCCAGCCCAATAATCCTACGGGTAAGATGTTTGACCGGCTAGAGCTGCTGAACCTGGCTCAGCAAAATCCGAAAGCGATGTTCCTTGTTGACGAGGCCTTTGCCGGTTTTGTTGCCGACTACAGTTCTCTTGCCGGTTGCTCAGACAACATCATTGTTCTCTGCTCCCTTACCAAGCTGTTTGCAGTTCCTGGTCTGCGTCTTGGCTTTTTGAGCGCATCCCCGAAGATATGCCGAAAGATCAGGCAGCAACTTTCTCCCTGGTCGGTGAATTCCCTGGCCCAGGCCGCAGGTGTGGCCATGGTGGGTGATACTTTTTTTATTCAAAAGAGCTGTGAGCTTGTTACCCGCAACCAACAAATCCTTTACGGGCAGCTTGAGAAAATTCCATCGCTTAAGGTTGTTTCGTCTGCAGTTAATTTCCTTCTCCTGCATCTGGAAGCTGATCTGAGTGCCACCGAACTCGCGGACACCCTTTTACAGCAGGCTCAGATTGCTGTCCGGGTCTGTGACAACTATGAGGGCTTAGATGACCACTATTTCAGGATAGCAGTCCGCAGTCGGCAGGATAATGAACAGCTGGTCAGGGCACTGCGCACGATTCTCCAGCCTGAGTCAATCATCGGAATGCAAGCAATAAAAAAGTGCCCATCCCTGATGTTGCTTGGTACCGGTTCTGATGTGGGTAAGAGTGTCCTGGTTGCCGGCCTGTGTCGTGTCCTTCTGCAGGACGGGATTCGGGTGGCCCCGTTCAAGGCCCAGAACATGTCCTTGAATTCGTATGTAACCAGGGATGGCGGTGAGATGGGTCGAGCCCAGGTAGTCCAGGCCCAGGCCTGTCGACTCGATCCTGATGTGCGCATGAATCCCGTTTTGCTCAAACCATCCTCTGATGTGGGCAGCCAGGTTATTGTCCATGGCAAGCCGGTGGCCAACATGAAGGTGGCAGATTATGTTCGCTATAAAAAAGAGGTCTGGCAGGAGGTTTGCCGCAGTTATGATCAGCTGGCAGCTGATTTTGACTGCATTGTCCTGGAGGGGGCAGGCAGTCCGGGTGAGGTAAACCTGAAATCCCATGATATTGTTAATATGCGAATGGCCCGCTATGCGAATGCACCGGCCTTGCTCGTTGGTGATATTGACCGGGGCGGCGTGTACGCCTCTTTTATCGGGCATGTGGAGGTAATGGCCCCCTGGGAGCGGGACCTGCTGGCCGGGTTTGTGGTGAACCGGTTTCGGGGAGATGATTCACTGCTTGGTGATGCTCACAGTTTTTTGGAACAGCGTACAGGAAACCCGGTTCTGGGCGTGGTTCCCTATCTGCATGATCTCGGCCTGCCCCAGGAGGATTCGGTCAGCTTCAAGGCAGGACTCTATGATAGTGATCGTCCTGCCTGCGACCATGTGGATATTGTCCTCATTGACCTGCCCCATATCTCCAACTTTACAGATGTTGAACCGCTGCTGGCAGAGCCTGACGTTTTTCTGCGCATTGTTCGCAGGACTGATGAACTCGGAACTCCAGACTGTATCATCCTGCCCGGTTCCAAGAACGTGGCCGCTGATCTTGCCTATCTAGCTGAAACCGGCCTTGGCGAACGAGTTACGAAATGTGCTGAGCAGGGGTGTGAACTTGTCGGCATCTGCGGTGGTTTCATGATGCTGGGCAGCGTGGTTACAGATCCGCTCGGCCTTGAGGGAGAGCCCGGCAGCAACGTCAAAGGGCTTGGCCTGCTGGAACTTACGACCGAGCTGGCTGCTGACAAGACATTAACCCGGAGACAAGGCATCCACACTCCATCAGGCCAGCCGGTACACGGCTATGAGATCCACCATGGTTTAAGCAGGGGAACAGGAACAGAAAAAGCCGTGCTGGAATTTTCCGATGGCTCCAGTTGCGGTTGTGCAGATCGACAAGGCCGGATATGGGGCAGCTATCTGCACGGAATATTTGATTCCGATCTCTTTCGACGCAGCTTTATCAACAGATTGCGCCAGAACAGAGGACTGCCACCCTACAGCGGCCAGGAAACCAAATACGATCTGGAACCGGCCCTTGACCGATTGGCTGCTGTTCTTCGGCAGCATTTGGATATGGATGCAGTGTATAAACTGCTTGGTCTCTGATTTCATAATTCGTAATTTAAAATTCTCATCTCTAACTCCAATGTCCTTTCTCCTCGTTCTCTGGTTTGCCTGCCTGCTTGACCTGCTCTTTGGTGACCCCCGCTGGTTTCCCCACCCGGTGCGGTTAATTGGCTGGTTTGCAACACAAATGGAGATTTTCACCAGGAGCCTGTCCTTGACTGAGCAAAACGCAG
>JAYEKB010000088.1:0-4641 GCA_034660835.1 Thermodesulfobacteriota bacterium | reverse complement strand
CCCTGACCATGAGTCCGGCGCTCTGTGCAATTGTTCTGCGGCCCACCCCGAAAAAGAAAATGATTTTCTTTCGCTGGTTTGATACTTTTTTTGATAAATCTCGTAACGGCTATGAGTCGATTGTCAAGCTCATGGTCCGCCGGTCGTTTATCACGATGCTCGTTTTCGGCGGTATATCCTTTGCTGCCTGGACCGGATTCACCTCCCTGCCCACCGGCTTCATTCCCACCGAAGACCAGGGATATGCCATGTATGCGGTCCAGCTTCCCGATGCCGCATCGCTTCAACGCACCCAGGCCGTGGTCAAACAACTGACCGATGGACTGGCAAAGATGGAAGGTGTCAAAGACGTTATTTCCGTTTCCGGATACTCCCTGCTTGATGGTGCCGGCATGTCCAACGGTGCAGCCATGTGGGTAGTCTTTAAGGACTTTGCCGAGCGCATTCCCAGCGGCCATGACCTGAAGAACATGCTCGGCCGGATGTCGGCAGCAGGCAGCAGGATCCAGGAGGCAAGAATTCTCCAGTTTCCACCGCCGCCCATTTCCGGTATAGGCAATACCGGTGGTTTTCAGCTGCAGGTAGAAGACATGGCTGGTGTCGGGCTCGATGGACTGCAGGAAGTAGCGGAAGACTTGTCTGCGGAGGGTAGCAAGGATCCGGCAATAGACAGCGCCTATACCACGTTCAGGGCCAATGTTCCCCAGCTGTTTGCCGATATTGACCGGACCAAGGCCAAAACCATGGACATCCAGCTCTCCGAGATATTCGGTTCCATGCAGGCTTTCCTAGGATCATCTTATGTAAATGATTTCAACAAGTTCAACCGTACATTCCAGGTCAATATCCAGGCCGAAGCAGATGCCAGGTCAAAGTTAGAGCATATCGGTCGACTGCAGGTTCGCTCAACTGACGGTAAGATGATTCCGCTGGGCACCCTGCTGTCAATGTCAGAGATTTTCGGCCCTGAAATTGTCAGCCGCTACAACATGTATCCCACTGCCACGGTCACCGGTTCCAATGCGCCGGGATTCAGCTCCGGTCAGGCCATGGCGGCCATTGAGGCAGTGGCAGACCATGTCCTGCCTGACTCCATGGGATCGGAATGGACCGGTATGTCATTTCAGGAAAAGGCTGCCGGTAATCCCGGCCCTATCTTTGCCCTCTGTGTTGTCCTGGTCTACCTGGTGCTCTGCGCCCAGTATGAGAGCTGGTCAATCTCCCTTGGAGTTATCCTGGCCGTCCCGCTGGCTCTGCTGGGAACGGTTGCAGCCCTGATGATACGCCACATGGATAACAACGTTTACACCCAGATCGGCATTGTCCTGCTCATTGCCCTGGCCTGTAAAAACGCGATCCTTATTATCGAGTTTGCCGTCGATGCCCGCCGGAAAAAGGGCATGTCCATCTTTGATGCGGCCATTGATGCGGCCAGCCTGCGTTTCCGACCTATTCTCATGACCTCGTTTGCCTTTATTCTCGGTGTGTTCCCGCTGGTTATCGCCAGCGGAGCCGGTGGCGCCAGCAGGCAGGCATTAGGCACAGCGGTATTCGGCGGCATGATTGCCGCCACCTTCCTGGCAGTACTCTTTGTGCCGGTTTTCTATAAAGTAATTCAAACGGTTAGTGAAAATCTGTCCGGGAGAAAAAGAAGTGATACTTGATTCCGATGTTGTGTTGCCCCGAGGAAAATAGGGCGGGCTGTACCCGACGTTCCTTCTGGCTCACAAGCTCCGGCTTGGAAGCATACAGATGGAAGCTGGAGCTTCCTGCACGGCGTTCCCAAGCCGGAGCTCGGAGTCTTCGCTTACCTGGGAACCAGCCGAACCTGGGCAGAAGGAAATGACAATCTGATAAACTATCTGTGAAAATAATCCGGAACAGGCAGGCTCACATCCAGGTTAAAGGCAGGGATAACAACCCGCCGGGAAAAAAGCAGCATATTCAGTGCCCTGCGATTTCCATATTTCATGTCACCCACAATGGGATGATTCCGATTGGCAAGCTGAACCCGTAACTGGTGGGTTCTGCCCGTTAACAGACGGGCTTCAAGAAGCGTTGTGTTTTTGTATCGCTGCACAACGGAAAAAGAACTGACCGCCTTTTTGGCTCCGTCATGATCATTCGTGTACTCCTCTACCCGCTCATCTTCTTTTTTCAGAAAGGAAGTAATGGTAAAAGAATCCTGGTCAACAAGACCATCCACCATAATCGTATAATACTTTTCTATGGCCTGCTGCCGGAATAATTCGGATAGTTTTCTGGCAGTCACCAGGTTTTTTGCTCCGATAACCAGTCCGGATGTTGCCCTGTCTATCCTGTTGACAAAGGTGAACTGCGGATTTTTCGTATAAGCCTGCAACAGCTCGACAAGCCCGAATTCGTGTCCGCTGCCGCGATGCATTGCCAACCCAGGAGGTTTATTGCAGAACACAACATTGTTATCTTCATGCACAATGGATTCTGCTGCCTGTTTTCTTTGATCCGGTGATAAGCGGAAAAGCGATTTTATTGCAGACGGGGGGGTACTTATGTTGACGTGGACAACATCGTTTTCCTGAAGTCGATAATCCGGTTTTTTCTTCTTACCATTGACCCGTATACGGCCCTTCCGGATTAAGCGAAATATACCAGTCAGTGGTATTTCGCGATATTTTTGCCGGATGAATCGATCCAGCCGGACTTCATGAAAATCCCGGGTGATAATAAATTCCACAATAGAAAAAACTCTCCGTGCGGTATTATATTAGCTTTTATGTTATCTGCGCCTTCCGCCGCCGGATCGTGATCTATGTACTGAGCGTGATCTATTTACTGAGTTAGTCGATCGATGCACATTAACATTAGTTCGGTGATAGTGACGGTTTACACCGGATCGGTAGTAACGATCATAATCCCATGAATTCCTATGATAATAAGTGGTACTACCACCATAATAATACCCACTTGAACTGCATCCTGATAAAGTAGCAAGCAGCAGCGCTGTACCAATCATATACAAAAACATTTTCATTTTTTTCATGATCCCCCACCCTGCTCATGTGTTCCCGGTTGTAATGAATGAACCATTTGCAAAAGCTCATCACCGTGGCTGATCGTTGTCTCATGGGGACCAATGTAAATTGCAATGGCCACCTTTTCTTTTGAGAGCTGCACAAATGCGGCATGAAAATCCATGGGTTCACCCTCTTTTTCCCCGGTTCCACTGACATGAAACACGTCCATGCCATTCAAGGTATCAAACGTACGCTTGGTAGTAACCATATCAGCAAGCAGTTCAAGACCAAGAGAATCCATGTACTCTTTTGCTTCTTTGATCTTTTGTACATTTGGTGGAACCCACATGCCAAACCAGAGTGGAGTCCCGTCATCGGGCATAGCGGTGATAAGCCGGGCCATGGGTTTCTCACCTTCCGGCAGCTGGGAGGCGTCTTCTTCAGAGCCGACATTTACCCGCCAACTGTCTGCAATGGTCATGCTGAAATGGTGAACTCCCTGGGACGAATAGTTGATGGACACCTGAGCCTGAGCGATTCCAACAGTCATGAATAAAATGAAAAAAATGAAGCTCATAGCTTTTTGTAGCATAATTCTGTCTCCTACATTGCTAAATGGCATACTGATCAATCAATTGGTTACAAGCGGCTCAGGCTTTTGCTGCAGATACTGTTCTGCCCGCTGCCTCCAGGCCTTGCGTTCTTCCTCGGGCTGGAAGAGAATAAATTCTCCCATGGCGCGTTGCACGCCCATCAGGTCGATAAGAAAATTATAGACCGCATTGGCTGCGGCCTGATCGGCAACTAAGGCCTGGTTCTGGGCGTCTAACAGATCAATGATCGACTTGATACCCTGGATATAGGAGTCGGTGATCAGCACCAGATTGCGATTGGCAGCATCTGCCGCCTCCCGTGACAGGCTGATTCCCGGGTACGAGGCCCTTGTCCTGTTCAGGGCACGCAGCATATCCTGACCAATACGCTCAGCAGCTGCTCTCCGGTCAGTCTTCAGTCGTGCCAGCTCTTCCCGGTTTCTGTTCAGCGCTCCACTTTTCCGACCACCTTCAAAGAGCGGCAGCCTGGCAAAGACGCCGACCTGCCAGTCAGTGTCATCGAGTCCATCACGGACAGCCCCGCGCTGACCGGCACCATCCTCGGAAAAATACTCTTCAACCTCACCTTCCACTGTAAATTCGGGCAACCAGAATGCCCGTCCGGCAGCAGTTTTCAGCCGTTCCTTTGCTTTAATGGCAGCGTCAAAAGATTTAAGTTCAGTTCGATACAATAACGCTTCTTCAACAGCAAAGTTACGAAACGCAACCAGATACCTGGGATTGTTCATCAGGTTAAAGAACAATTCGTCGCCGACAATGAGTAGTGGATCGCTGAGATCCGTCTCTTCGGCAATAAACAGCTCCTGCAGGGGACGGTTCAGAATCCGGTTCATGGCTTCCATGGAATCAAGGGTTAATGATTCCTTATCCAGAACAGTGATTCTGTCGCCGGCAAACTTGGTTTCCCAGCGGTACACCTCATCCGGGCCGGCCACACCGGTGGACACCCTGATCCTGGCCCGATCCAGGTTGGCCTGGGTCAGTTTCAGGTTATCCTTGTACAATCGCTCAATGGTCTTGGCCCGCAAAAC
>JAYEKB010000087.1:0-17456 GCA_034660835.1 Thermodesulfobacteriota bacterium | reverse complement strand
TCTCCAGCAGGGTTGCCTGCAGGTCTTTATCTTCCATTGCTCCCCAGACAAGGATCAGCCGTGCATAGGAAAAATCATCCTCAAGCGCATGTTTCAGGGCGGTTACGCCGGCCGGGTTATGTGCCCCGTCAAGCAGAAATTGCAGGCTATCTGTTTGGCTGTCTACAATCTTATTCTGGTTGTTTAATCGAAAACCTTCAAGCCGTCCAGGCCATCTGGTCAGGGCAAGACCGGCGCGGATCTGATCATCTGTTATAATGTATTGCTTACTCTGCAACAACTGGACTGCGGCAAGGGCCAGAGAACCGTTGCCGACCTGGTAGTTCCCCTTCATAGAAAGGGGCAGGTCAGCCAGTTTCACTTCGTTTAGGCCGTTATATTGCCAGCGACTGTGATTACTGTCTTGACTGACGCCGTCAAAGTCCCGGCCAAAGAGAAAAAGAGGTGCCTGGTGATCCTTACAGGTCTGTTTGATGACCCTGCCTGAATCATCGCCTGCCACTCCCGACACGACAGGGATGCCATCTTTGATAATTCCAGCTTTTTCCATTGCCACCTGGGCCAGTGTGTCTCCCAGGTACTGCTCATGATCCATGCTCACGTTGGTAATAATGGAGAGCAGAGGAGTCACTACGTTTGTGGCATCCAGTCTGCCGCCCATGCCCACTTCCAGGATAGCAAAGTCAACTTTCTGTTCGGCAAACCAAAGCAGGGCCAGGGTGGTGGTGCACTCGAAATAGGTGATCTGGCTGCCGTTAAGGACATCGACAATTTTACTGATCAGGCGGGCAAAGTCCTGTTTGTTGATATATGTATCGTTAATCTTAAATCGCTCGCGAACCGAACTGAGATGCGGTGAGGTGTAAAAACCGGTGGTATATCCCGCAGCAGTCAGGATGGAGGACAGGGTCGCACCCACTGATCCTTTACCGTTTGTTCCGCCGATATGGATACAGGGCAGGTTGCTGTGCGGATTATCCACCTTTGTAAGAAACCGGTTCATGGAATCCAAGCCCAGCTTGATTTTGAAAAACTGAAGCTGGTCCAGGAATTCCCAGGCCTGTTGGTAGTTCATATTAGTCATCACTCTTTGCAGATTATTTCATCCAGACTCATGTCATAACTTCAAGTTTTGCATAATCCAGATGCAGTATTTTGTCACCGTGCCGATCAAAACTAACTTCGACACGCCTGGGGCCGGGAATCGCTTTTACCTGGCCGACACCGAAAAAAGGATGTTTAACCATCATGCCGGGACTAAAGCTTTTGCGTGCAGACAAAGTGGATTTCCTGGTCTGTGGAGATGGAATTGCACCGTCATAACTCTTACTATAAGTGGGAGTGACCGTGGGTGCCGGGTCATTTAGTTCATACAGGCCGGGATTGATCTCCCGCACAAAAGGTGACATTACGGTGCGGTGAAATTTCCGGTCCGGAGTCATCAGTTGTTTGGGGTAGGTAAGGAAGAGCTGTTGTCTTGCCCTGGTTGCAGCAACGTAAAGTAGACGACGTTCCTCTTCCCACTGCTCTCCTGGTACGGCATTCTGGTGCGGAAATCTACCCTCGGCCAGGCCGATGACAAAGACCGCATCCCATTCCAGTCCCTTGGCGGAATGGATGGTGGAGAGAACCAGTCGTTGGGTATCTTCACTGTGCTTTTCTCTTGCTGCAGATTCAGGCGGATCCAGGGCTGTATCATCAACAAAGGACTGCAGGTCGCCATAACCACCGACAAGAGCCTTGATCTGGTCAAGATCCCGGCGTCTTTTCGGATAGTCGTCGTAATAGATTTTTTCAAAGATAGGTTGGTAGTATTCCATCACCAGGTCAAAGATTCCGGCCGGGGTCAGGTTGGGCCTGTGTAAAGCAGCCAGGGCCTCAGCCAACCGGCCAAAACCTTTTTTCCAGCTCGGTGCGGCCTTATATCGCAATAATGCCTCCATAGGATCATCTTCTCCCTTAATGGAGGCCAGGATTTTCTGGGCTGTCTTAGGGCCCACTTTTTCCAGTTGCAGCAGGATCCGGTTCCAGGACAGGTTATCCCAGGGATTGATCTTGATTCGCAGGAATGAGAGGACATCTTTAATATGTGCCGATTCGGTCAGTTTCAGCCCGCCCCGTTTTTCAAAGTCCTGGTAGCGGCTGGTCAATTCCATCTCCAGCTTGTAGGAGTGGAAGCCGGAGCGGAACAGGATCGCAATTTCGGAAGTCTCAATACCCTGATCCTGGAGTTCTGTAATTTTGTCAACTATAAATCTGGCCTCGGCAGCTTCGTTGCGCGCAGTAAAAACAACAGGCTTGCTGCCTCCTTCAGCTTCCGTGAATAATTTTTTGGTAAATTTTTCCTCTGCCTTTTCAATAATGGAATTGGTCAGGCTCAGGATCGGCTGGCTGGAGCGGTAATTCTGTTCCAGCTTAATGACACTGGTGCCGGGAAACTGGTCCGGAAAACGCATGATATTGTAGAAATCCGCACCCCGGAAACTGTAAATGGACTGGGCGTCATCACCTACCACCATCACGTTGTCATGATCACTTGCCAGCAGACGCACGATCTCTGCCTGGATCAGGTTGGTGTCCTGGTACTCATCTACAAGGATATATTGGAACCTGGAGCAGACTTCCTGTTGTGCCTGTCTGGATTCAACAAGCAACCGCTGCCAGTTGACCAGCAGATCATCATAATCCATCAAGCCGTGATCAGTTTTGAATTGGGCATAATGGGTACGAATCGTATGAAAGTCGTCTATGAATTCAGAGAGATGAATGTGTGATTCAAAGACCAGGTCTTCAATGGGGCGGGCCTTGTTGATGGAACCGGACAGCAGGTTGAGGATCACCCGTTTGGTGGGAAAACGTTTACCGGCACCTGATAGACCAAGGGAGGACTTGATCAGGTTGATGATCCCCTCGGCATCACCGCGGTCAATAATGGTAAAGCCTGAGCCAAACCCAAGATGGTGACCATGCTGGCGCAACAGCATATTGGATGTTGCATGGAAAGTGCCGCCAAGGACCCGTCGGCAGGACTGGTCGGATATCCGGGCTGCCCGCCAGAGCATTTCCTGTGCAGCCCTGCGGGTAAAGGTGAGCAGTAAAATGGATTCCGGTGCCACGCCCTGTTCAAGGAGAAAGGCCATTCGGTAGACCAGGGTCCTGGTCTTGCCGCTGCCTGCACCGGCAATAACCAGCACCGGTCCCGTGCCGTGGGTGACGGCAGCGTACTGGGCTTCGTTCAGGACTTTGATGCTTATGGAAGAACCGGTATGATCACCTGAAAGTGAAGCAGGGTTATCGGTAAACAAGTTTTGTTGCATGGCGGACTTTCTACCATACCGGCAGCGTACCTGCAATGGGAAGAGATCACCGCGTTATTAACTCTGTGATATGATTAACCTCAAAGATGTAAGCGACAACAGGTGCTGCATATTTGTGCGATCACGATTGTTCGCTATAGTCCGCTATGCGACCACTCGTGATCGTGCACAGATGCGGTGCCTGTTGCCGCTTACCTGCAATGGGTGTTGACAGTCTCCTGCTCCCTGATTAAATTCATTTGCTTGTATGTATAATGAAAAATTCATGCAGGGCTGTCATACCTGCAGAAAAAATGAGGTTCATTAGAACAGGATGAAATGAGCATGGATAATCTGAATGCAATATTTACTGATAATGTACTGAAAGAACTTTTTCCCCCGCAGCGTGCCGATGATTTTTTTGAGGCTCTGTTTGGCGATGCAAGTGAGGGAGCATATGATATCGCCCTAAGCTTCATGGGTTATAATAAGCGTGCCAACAGCCTGAATTTCAAGATAGACCTGCATGAACGGCCGGGTTGCTGCCTGGCCTGCAACCTCACTTACGGCCTGCCCGGGGTCTTTTCCAGGCACCCGGTTATTAATATAAGTGGTTTGGTTGCAGATATTGAAAAAAAGCTGGACGGCAGGGCCCGATGTGCCCAATGGCAACTGGGCACAACGGTTCAGCAGGAAAAAAGCCTCCATTCCATACCCCTTCATATCACACTGTCCTGATTTTATTATCCGCCACCTACTAAAGGTTTTTTTGAATGCAGAAAAGATTGCAGGAATCCATCAGGGTTATGGAGCTGTTTGAACAGCGAAATAAGATACTGAACGTCATAAGTAAAGCGAGCACCAATGAAACAGCAGAAAAAACAAGAGATGAAGTTCTTGATCAATGCTGCAAAATCCTGATTGAAAATAACGACTTCTGCCTGGTCTGGGCCGGAAAACGACAGGATGATGAGCAAGAAATAATGCCCATTGCTGCTGTTAATTCCGTTAAGCTGCCGGAACGGGACTGCATGGATTTGATCGAGCAGGTTGTCTTGGAGATGCACGACTCAAATCCTGCGGCCAGGGCCTTGACGAGCGGCAAGCCGGTGGTCATCCAGAATATTTTTCAAGAAAAAGATATGGACGTGCTGCAGGAGGCTGCTACCAGGACGGGTTTTACATCATGTTCCTGCTGGCCGCTGCTGTACAAGGACCAGGAGTATGGTGTGCTCTGTATTCACTCTGAGAATGCAAACTGCTTCAATGAAGTGGAAACCGACTTTCTGCAAAATATTATAACAGACATTTCCCTTGCTCTCTACTCCCTGGATACCACCATGCGGTTGCAGGTTGAGCGTGATCTCAACCGTGAGATAGGTGATACTGTCCAGGCCTTGATGGTTTCCATCTCTCCCTGCGGCCAGATTATATCCTTTAATACAGAGGCGGAGCGCTTGACCGGCTACAAGGAAAAACAGGTCAGAAGAAAATACTGGGTAGATGTCCTGCTGGCTCCTCAATATCGTAAAGAACAGCAGCAAAGGCTCTCAGAGGTGTTAAAGGAGGAGGGCCGTGGTATGAATTTTCAAGCCTCTCTGCTGACAAGAGAAGGCCAGGAACGAATTATCAACTGGCACGGTTCCATCCGCCCTGAAATAACGGAAAAAGGCCGGGTGGGCATGGTTTTGATCGGCCAGGACATTACGGAACAACTCGAAGCCGATCATGCCCTGGATCAGGCCCTGGATCAGTGGCGTAATATTTTTATTGCCATTCAGGATCCCGCGCTGATTGTTTCCCGCGATAATATTATCCTGGATGCGAATCCGGCCACCTTTACCGCCGCCCGCAAGACCAGGGATCAGGTCATTGGCAGGAAAGTGTGTGAAATTCTGCACGGTGGTCGGAAGGACAAGGCCATCTGCCCTCTGGAAACAATGATCAATGCCGGCAAAAGCAGGATACTGGAAACTGAATTGCGGGGCCTGCATGGTCAGTACCTGTTGACTATTTCACCCCTTTCCACCAGTGACGACCAGGCAACCCTGCTGGTTGCACGTGATTTGACGGAAGAGGAACTTCTGCAGGCAGAGGCCATGCGTGCCGCCCAACTGGCCTCAATCGGAGAGCTTGCCGCCGGGGTAGCACATGAGATCAATAACCCCATCAACGGGATAATTAATTATGCTCAGCTGCTGTTGGATGATATTGAGGATGATGCTATTGGCAGCGATTTACTGCAACGAATTATTAAGGAAGGTAAACGGGTGGGCACCATTGCCCATAAACTGCTTGATTTCGCAAGGCAGGGGGAAGAGGAGGTTGAACCGGCCGAGCTTGCAGTCATTATTGATGACTGTATCAGCCTGATTGGTCATCAACTGAAAAAAGACGGCATAATCCTGGAAAAAGATATTCCAGCAGATCTGCCGCAGGTCCAGTGCAACAGCCAGCAGGTGCAGCAGGTTATTCTTAATATTCTGTCAAATGCCCGCTATGCCCTGAATTTGAAATACAAGGGTCCGGACCCGGGTAAGAAAATTATTATTACCGCCCAGGCCAGCCGCAGAGGGAAACAGGATTTTGTTGTGTTTACGATTACGGATATGGGAACCGGTATTGAACATGACATTATGGATCGGCTCAGCGATCCGTTTTTTTCAACCAAGCCAAAAGGAGAGGGAACCGGTTTGGGACTCAGTATCAGTCATGGGCTGATAAATGAAAACAACGGTTTTCTGCGTGTCAGCAGTGAGCTTGGGCATTCTACATCGTTGAGCGTCGGCTTGCCTGTAGCCTGAACCTACAAGCCCTAAGGGAGAAAGAGATGGCAGAGAAAAAGAAGCTGATAATCGGCATAACAATCCTGTTCTTGTGCGGGGGAGGTATGTTGTTTTTTCTAGATACTCTCGAGATGAACCGGGCAGGGAAAAGTGACCTTCCGTTTACCCTCTGGTCAATGCTTATTCTTGCCTTTATGTTGGCCGGCGTGTTAGCTCTGCTTGCCAGAGAATGTTCGCTGGTGACCAAAAAAATTGAGCAGTATGAGCGGGATACAGAGGATGCAGACAGGTCACTGAAAGAGGCCCAGGCTGACTTTAATGAAACTGTGGAGCGCAGGACCTTTGAGATTTCAGTAATTAATGCCTCCCTGAACCGGGAAATTGCAGAGAGAATGCAGGCGGAAACGGAGGGGAAAAAGCTGCAGCGCCGGATGGAGCTCATTTTAGAGTGTGCAGGCGAGGGTATTTTCGGCCTGGACAGCAATGGTAATGTAACCTTTACCAACAAAGCGGCATCAGAGATGCTTGGCTGGCTGCCGGAAGAACTCATCGGTAAACCCCATCACAATCTTGTTCATCATACCCATAGCGACGGCACTGTGTACCATGTGGAAGAGTGTCCCATCCACATGGCCTATAAGGATGGCCAGATACATTATATGGAAGATGATGTATTCTGGACCAGGGATGGCAGGAGTTTTCATGTCCAGTATATCTCCACGCCTATTCTGGAAGACAACAGGCTGGTAGGGGCCGTTATTGTTTTTTCCGACATAACCGTCAGGCAAAAGGCCGATCGGGAATGCAAAAAAATTCAGCACCTGATGGAACTTATCCTTGATTCTGCCGGTGAGGGCATTTCCGGCGTAGATGTAGAGGGCAATATCACCTTTACCAATAAGGCGGCTGCCCTGATGCTTGGCTGGTCACCGGAAGAGTTGGTCGGGAAATCCCATCATGACCTGGTACACCATGCACATCCCGACGGGTCATTGTACCCGGTGCAGGAGTGTCCCATTTATATGGCCTATAAAGATGGCAAGGTACATTTTAATTCAGACGATGTATTCTGGTGTAAAGATGGTTCAAGTTTCCCGGTTGAGTATGTCAGTACGCCCATCAAGGAAGACGGGAACTTGACCGGTGCCGTGGTAGTTTTCAGAGATAGTTCTCTCTCAATTTCTTAAGCGAGGTTCCCATGTCGGATATGGAGCTTGAAACAATATCAATCCTGGTTGTAGACGATGAGGAAAGTCTGCGACTGACCTTTCAGCTTTTCCTGCAGCGCCAGGGTTATGATCAGGTTATAACGGCTTCCAGTTTTGAGGAAGCACTGGCCGCCGTGTCCGAGCACACCTTTGATCTGATTATCAGTGATATTGTGCTGGAGGGGGCGTCCGGTATTGATCTGCTTCGACGAATTCGGGAAATGGGGGTGGAATGCCCGGTGGTCATGGTGACCGGTTATCCCAACGTTGAAACTGCGTCCGAGGCGGTTCGGCTTGGCGCCTTTGACTACATCTCCAAACCGGTTGACAAGGAAACTCTGCTCAAGACCGCCCGGCTGGCACTGCGCCAGTATCGTCTGGAACGGGACAAGGAGCGGGTAGAACAGGAGAGTAAACAGTTTCAGGCCATGCTGGAAACTATTTTTCGCAGCGTGTCCGACGCCATTATCACCCTTGATCCGGATTTTAGCATTCTCACAATGAATCAGGCCGGATCTTCCCTGATGCAGGAACTGCACCCCGGAAGTAGAGAGGGTGCAAATTTCAGGGAACTCTGTGATCGTGATGATCTGCGAACGTTTATTGACGATGCCTTCCATGTTTTGAAAACCCGCTATGAAATCAAGGAACACCGTGTTGAATGCAAGACGGCTGATAAAAGGCATAAGATTTTATCCGTCTGCATGTCACCTTTTAATGATGGTCATGGCGGCTATTGTGGTGTGATTATCGTTATTCGCGATATGACCAAGATAACGCCTGAAAAGAGCGGGCATCGATCACGTTTTCATCGATTTATCGGTCAGAGTGATGCCATGCAGACCGTCTATACCATGATTGAAAATGTCGGCAAAGTCGACACCACAGTCCTTATTACCGGTGAGTCAGGGACCGGTAAAGAACTGGCTGCTGAAGCCCTGCACGAGGAAAGTCATAGAAAGAATCGGCCCATGGTAACGGTTGACTGCACGGCTATTCCGGAAAACCTGCTGGAAAGTGAGTTGTTTGGTCATCTTAAGGGAGCCTTTACCGGAGCGGATCGAGACAGGCTGGGACGGATTCTGCAGGCTGATGGCGGGACCCTGTTTCTTGATGAAATCGGTAATATCTCCGCCATGGTTCAGCTGAGATTATTGCGCTTTCTGCAGGAAAAATCCTTTTACCCGGTCGGGCGTGACACTCCCATCCAGGTAGATGTCCGGGTGATTACGGCTACAAATCTTGACTTGAAAAAGATGGTCGAAAATGGAGAGTTTCGTGAAGATTTGTATTTCCGGCTCAGGGTTATTGATATTATTCTGCCGCCACTGCGGGAACGGGAAGGAGATGTGCCGTTGCTGGTCCATCATTTTATTGCCAAAATTGCACAAAAAATAGGCAAAGAGATCAGCGGCATCTCTGATCAGGCTCTCCTGCAGATATCACAGTATCCCTGGCCGGGTAATGTACGTGAACTTGAACATGTTCTTGAAAGGGCATGTGTTCTCTGTCACGGAACGACGATCACCTCGGAACAGTTACCAGCTGAGGTTATCGAATTTCGTCACGGTATGCAGCCGCGACCCGTTGAAGAGCAGCAGGTTATCATGCAACCGGCACCGGTCGGCAACAGCCAGTTATTCACTCCGCCACACCAGGTGCGGGAGAATCCGGCACTCCAGGCGCAGGAGAACCTTGCCCCGGAAGAGCGTATTTTAAATGCATTACGAAAAAGCGGCGGCAATAAGGCCAAGGCTGCCCGCTTACTCGGCATTGACAGATCTACTTTATATCGCAAGATAAAGGAAATGCAGATTGATTTAACGGTCCTTGATCTGTAGGAAATCCACTATGATATTGGTGCCAATTCCAATATCATGGTATCTGTTCTTAACAGTTTTTCAGTCTTCCTGGGTACCGAAACCGCCACCTCCGGGTGTGAGTATCCGGATCCTGTCTCCCGCCCTGGCCCGGATTTCGTTTTTGCCGCCCAGGTTGAGTATTCTGCCGTTTTTGCGGATAAAGATGTTTTTCCCCTGTTTTCCGGGCTGCCCCCCCCTGTCAGGTCATAAGGGGCAAAAACCCGTCGTTCGGACAGGATGGCCACGTTGAGTGGTTCCAGAAATTCCAGTTCAGGTGGATTTTGGGTTAAAACCGGTCGCCGAAGGCGACGGCAGATGCATACTGGAGGCAAAAACCTCAGGTTCTCCTGATATTATGCCTCCCGGCGCCTCGGCCTGAAAACGATTACTTATCACCATTTTCCCTGAAGTATCGACTGGCACCGTCGACAAGTCTGTCTTTGCAGCGGCAAGAGCAGTCTGGCACGAAAATATCAAGACAATAAGCAGCAAATGTACAGTTTTCATGGCAATCTTTAATGGATAGGATGGCAGGATGTAGTGGGAAGAGGCTGACTTGTAAACTGTTCTGCTTCCACCCGTTCTCGCAAAAGTTTGGTGAACAAGCTCTTTTTATCGAACAGGTTTATCCTGGATTATCAAGCCTAATTTCGTTATGATTTCCAACAGAAAGAATGTCAAGAACAAACAGGTACAGGACAACTACTCCCAACACCATCTGTAGACGAATTGAAGCAGGTTTTTTGAAAACAGGTGCCGCAAAAGACAAATAGGATGGTGGGTGATGTTAAAAGCCGGAATCGGCAGGGCGAGCATAAGCAGGCCATTACCGGTATTCCTGGTACAGAATATGCAATATCATCTCCATGGGACAACCGGCATTATATCAAAACACAACTGCGGTTTATCATCCTCGAAAGCCGACGGACTCGCCGTTGTATCGGTTACTGCAGAGCCATTCCGATCATTTTACTGCACACGGTAATACGGCATCACAATATAAGGCACGCACGAAATACTTGCCACCTCACTACTTACAGGACTGTGGCCTGGTCTTGATTTTTCCTGACATTGCGGCGAATAGAGTCGCCTTTTTCATTCTCCAGTTTTGCAAGATCATAAGCAGCCTGCATACGAAGCCAGACCAGCGGGCTTCCACCGAAGTAAGCAGCCAGACGAATGGCTGTTTCAGGAGTTACAGCACGACGGCATTTAATAATTCCATGAACACGGGGGGCATCTACACCCAGGTCTTTGGCAAGGGCATTGCCAGACATGGCAAGAGCCTCAAGTTCGTCTTTGAGTATTGCCCCTGGATGGGTTGGAATACGTAACATGATAATTTCCCCTTTCATTGACTGGTTCTAATGGTAATCGACTATTTCAACATTCTTCCACCCACCGGATTTAACAGGAGTGAAGCATACAACCCAAGGTAGATTAATCGTCATTGACCACTGATCTTTTCTGTCTCTTGACAATTTATGCAGCCTGTAACTGGCAAGGCGAGGCAATTCATCCAGCGAGGCTGCAGCCTCAAGTAAATCAAGAATCCTTACTGCTCTTGCACCATCCAACCCTTTAAACCCCTTAGGAGTAGCGGTAAGATGAACCCTTTCGGTTTTGGAATTTTTATAACTCTTGATCATAGCCTACAACGTATAACGCGCCATGTTATATGTCAAGCGATACGCCTGCGGCAAATTTCACATTTGAGCAAAAGGAAGGATAAAAGGGGTTGGGTTTATTTATTCATCATCGGCACAGAAGGCGGCAGAGGACTTGCGTTACAACGTACGTTCCCCACTCTCACTCATAGCATAACTATAATTTATTTTTATGGTAACTCAAGAGCTTAACGTATGATATGGGGACAGCATACTTAATTATTGACAGGGATGAGTTAAGTATGCTGTCCCCGGAACTCCCGGAACTCTCGCAATATTATTTTGGGAAAATCAGAAAATTCATTGAACATTCCTACAGATGCAATTAAGTTGCATTGATATGTAGTATTTATACTTAATTTTTCCTGGTTACCGCCAAGTTTCAGCCACGGATCGTCGCAGGGTCAGAGCGCTTGACTCTCCCCTACTTTTCGGTCACCAGTCTGAAAATCGATTACTTTTTCCCTCAACTCCTTGTTTGTTACTCATGACGCAACAACCTTTACCAGCCATTCCTCTCTTCAAACCCAAAAAGAAAATAGACATTCCCCCCTTATCAACTGAGCTTGCGTGGGTTGTGGAACTCACTTTTCTCGCTGTTGCTGTCCTCTTCTTTCTCTTGGGAAAAACTTCCCCCTGGAAAGACCTTATAGGTAATATCTCAATAAACTTCCTGGCAATTATTCTGGAAGCATTACCCTTTATGCTCATCGGCTCCCTTGCAGGGGGAATTATAGAAATGTTTGTATCGGTGGACTGGATAGAACGGGTTTTCCGGCAACGAAAAACAAGAGCCGTTTTTCTGGCCGGCAGTATGGGGTTATTTTTCCCTGTCTGCGAATGCGCAATTGTGCCGGTTGTGAGAAGACTGCTTGGTAAGGGCATTCCTTTTGGAGCTGCTATTACCTTCCTGTTGGCCGGTCCCATTGTCAATGTCATTGTGGCTGCTTCCACCGCCATTGCCTACAGCTTTGACTGGAGCTTTGTTATTATCCGTCTGGCAAGCGGCTACATTATTGCTGTCGTTGTCGGATTGCTGCTCGGCCGGTTTTTTACTCGGGAAAATGGGCTGATACCTTCTTGGAAAAAGACATCTCCCTGTGCATGTGGGCATGATCATGATGATACGGCACTGCCCCTTTCACTTCGCCTCCGTCATGCCATTGAACATGCAAGTGATGATTTCTTTGATGTAGGACGCTATCTTGTTATTGGAGCCTTTATTGCCGCTTTGATGCGCAGTACTGTTTCCATGGCAACGTTTACTGACTTGATGGGCTCACCGTGGCTGGCCATTTTATTAATGATGGTAATGGCCGTAATTCTGAACCTCTGTAGTGAGGCAGATGCTTTTATTGCCGCTAGTTTCCGGGAACTTTTACCCGGCAGTGCCCAGATGGCCTTTATGGTCATGGGACCGATGCTGGATATTAAATTAATTTTGATGTACTTCAGTGTCTTTCGCAAGCGGGTTATTTTGTCACTGATCGCTACGGTCACAACAACGGTACTGCTTGCCATGCTCGGCCTGGAATACCTTTCTGTCGGTCTGTTGTAGGAGAATACTATGGTTGTATTGCTCTATTTTAAAATCGGTCTTCTGGGATTATGGGCCCTTTTTTTCTGCTGGCTTGTGACACTGGGCCAGAAGCATCTGGCCAGGCTTCTTCATCCAGGCCTCTGGTGGCTTGTCGTGAGTGCTGCTGTTATTCTGATTCTTTTTCTCATAGTGAACCTGAAAAGGCAAGTCACAGAAAAACAGCAAAAGTCATTGGGAATGCAGTGGCCCTCATTGCTTATTTTGCTTCTCCCGTTGCTCTATTTCACCCACGCTCAGTCTGCACGGTTTAATAGCAAAACCTTTACAACAAGAAGTCTGCAGACAGAAAACGGGTTTCTCCAGGGGAGTTTTGATGCGCGAGTGGCTGCAGAACTCAGGGCATATGAGGAGGGAAACAAGGAGGTAACACTGACACAACTCTTTCTGCATGCAAAGAAATATATAGGAAAAGAAGTGGAGGTGGTTTGCCAGACCTTTGTTGATGAACGTTTACCTGATAATCAGGTGATGTGTTATCGATACCTGATGACGTGTTGTGCAGCTGATGCCAGGCCGATCTTTGTCTTCGTTGAGCCTGCTGAGGGGACAAATGTTGAAAATGACAAATGGATTAAAGTTAAAGGGACAGTGGGGATAATCAGTAATTCCGCCGGAGAGGTACCCACCATTACACCTGACTCCATACTCTACGTAAAAGAACCGATGTTTCCCTATGTCTTTTAAAGAGTTGTAACCGCACCAATATGGTCAGGCAACTCTTCCCATGCAAGTTCAGCGTACAATGCACCGCAGACAAGGATAGCTTGCCTCTGGCCCGGCACAGTATCATTTTAAGGATTATTTACTATCGGTATCTCTTATTGCCTTACTTTTTATGAAGAAAAGCATGAGTTGGCACAATGGGAGAAAACAAGTTGACCATTCCGGCTTATGCAATTAAGTTGCATCGTTGTTTGTTTATATTTACTATTAAAAGTGAGGATAAAATGAAACGTTTTTTTGTAGCTGTAATGATTTGTTATTTTATCTTATTTTTGACAACTCAACTGGTATTTGCCACGGACAAGCCCACGGTTTTCGTCAGCATACTTCCCCAGAAATTTTTTGTGCAACAAATTAGCATGGATCATGTCAATATCGAGGTTATGGTACATCCGGGAGCCAGTCCCGCTACCTATGAGCCGAAAGCATCCCAGATGAAACAACTTGCCTCAACCGGTGTCTACTTTGCCATCGGCGCCCCGTTCGAACATGCCTGGCTTGAAAAAATCGCCGGAGTCAACACCGAGATGGAGGTTGTTCACACTGATGATGGGATCTCTAAATTGGCTATGACCAATCATCAGCACAATCAGGAACACCACGAAGACGCACATCACGACGCAAAGCAACATAAGGAAAAAGTGAAGGGATACGAAGAACATGCTGCTGTACATCATGAAGAAGAGCACAATGACCATGCTGGACTCGATCCGCACATCTGGCTTTCCCCTTCATTGGTGAAAAAACAGGCAGCTATAATAACCGACGCGCTTGCAAAGATCCTTCCGGAGAAAAAAGAACTCTTTCAGCAGAACTTTGATGTCTTTGCCAGGCAGATCGACGCGCTCAATGACGATTTGCGTACCACCTTTAAAGGGAAGAAAGGCATGAAGTTTATGGTTTTTCATCCTACCTGGGGATATTTTGCCCATGACTACGGCCTGGAGCAGATCGCAATTGAAATTGAGGGGAAGGATCCTAAACCCGCACAGCTGCGTCATTTGATCGAACTTGCCAGAGAACATGACATCCATGTTGTTTTTGTACAACCGCAATTCTCCACAAAAAGCGCCGCAGTGGTGGCAAGGGAAATCAAGGGAGAGGTTATCCCGGTTAACCCGCTGGCTGAGAATTGGCTGTCCAATATGAGAGTTGTTGCCGATAAACTCAAAAATGCGCTGCGATAATGTCCACACCTTTGCCACCCCCCATCGTTAAAATATCTGATATGTGCTATTCCTACGGCGGGCAGGATATATTGCATGATATCAACCTCACCCTGTATGAAGGGGATTTTGTTGCCATTATTGGACCGAACGGCGGCGGAAAAACCACCCTCCTGAAAGTTATTCTCGGGCTGCTGAAGCCGACCAGGGGCACGGTCAGGCTTCAAAACCGGGAGCCACGCTCCCATGCAGCCTCCATCGGTTACGTGCCGCAACATGTCAACCACAACCTGAGTTTTCCGGCAACGGCTCTGGACATTGTTTTGATGGGAAAGCATGAACCGGCCCGGAGATTCCAGCGTGGCAATGCAAAGCAAAACCGCAAGGCAGCCCTGGCAGTTATGGATAAACTCGGGATAGGGGATTACGCCGGTCGAAAAATTGCGGCCCTCTCCGGCGGGCAGAGGCAGCGGGTTCTAATTGCCAGAGCGTTGATCTCAGATCCTCAACTGCTCGTACTGGACGAAGCAACCGCATCCATTGACACCAAAGGACAGGCCGATTTTTACACGCTTCTCAAAGAACTGAACAAAGAGCTCACCATCCTCATGGTCAGTCATGATCTTATGATGGTTGCATCCTATGCGAAATCAATTGCCTGTCTGAATCGCAAGTTGCATTACCATCAATCATTTGATTCTTCCGTGGATGTACTTGATGCTTTTCATTCCTGCTCCGTTGAGGAAATGTGTCCGGTCGGAGTCGTTGCAGGGATTAAAGTATCTCAAAGCGGGCATGGGGAAAATACATGATAGAGGCCTTCCAGTTTGAATTTATGCGTAACGCACTGCTGGCCGGTCTTCTGGCCAGCGTTACCTGCGGAGTTATCGGAACGCTGATAGTGGTCAACCGGCTCGTCTTTTTATCCGGCGGCGTTGCCCATAGCGCCTATGGTGGTATCGGGCTGGCATTTTATTTTGGCTGGCCTTATATGATTGGAGCAACTTTTTTTGCACTTGCTTCAGCAATGATAATGGCTGCAGTCACGCTTACATCAAAACAGCGCGCAGATACCATTATCGGGGTCATGTGGGCTGTGGGCATGGCAACCGGCATAGTATTGATCGATATGACCCCCGGCTACAATGTAGACCTGATGAGTTACCTTTTTGGAAGCATTCTGAGTGTTCCCCGGAGTGATCTCATTGCAATGGCAAGCCTTACAGCGGTGAATATAGCTCTCGTCAGCTACTATTACAAAGATTTGCTTGTCATGTCCTACGACGAAGAATTTGCCAGGGTGCGAGGCATACCGGTCAGGCCTCTCTACTTTATGCTTATCGGCACAGTTGCCGTGACAGTGGTAATTGTGGTTCAGGTTGTTGGCCTCGTTCTTGTTATTGCTCTTTTGACGATTCCTCCCTATATTGCTGAAAAATATACGAGATCACTGCTGCAGATGATGATCGTCTCCAGTATTCTCGGGATGGTCTTTATCTGCGCCGGGCTTTGGGCTTCTTATGTTTATGATCTTACTTCAGGGGCGGCTATCATTCTTGTCGCAGGGATCGGATTTTTCCTGTCCCTCCTGTTTGACAGGATCCTATTGATGCAACGGAGGAAACTCTGGCTGAAAGCCCACGGAGCTGACTGAAAATTATTTGGAAACATAATATATGTGCGAACAATGTGACTATGCACAGTTGCTGGAGTCTGCCGGGCTTGAAGCAACTGCAAACCGCTTGCTTATCATGGAGGTGATCGGGAGTAATAACTCTCCATTTACCGCTGCAGAAGTTCTCCACACCGTTGAACGGACCCGGTCAATCAACCGGGTGACCGTATACAGAATACTCGATCTGCTTGTTGAAAAACATCTTCTTGAACGAATAAGGGCAGGTGGAAGGGCGGCCCATTTTGGCATGGCACCCAATGAACACCATCCACCGCATCCACATTTTTTCTGTATGAACTGCGGCCTGATGACCTGCCTTAGCCCCGGGAGTTTGACAGTACATCCCGAAAATCTTCAAAAAACCTTTCCCGGCAGAATCCAGCGAATTGAAATACGGGTTGAAGGCATCTGCAACACCTGTTTAAAACAAAAAAACTAATCCAGACGAGAGATAAATTGATACAAGTTCTGACCCTTTTCACCTTTTCAATAGTGAACAGGCACTTGTGATCATACCTGATATTCCAAAGGACTTGGCTACCACGCAGTTGAGACATGGGGATATTCCAAAATTTTTTTATCTGCTGTTACTATGGTTAAGTCATGAATTCTGGCTGTGGCAATTATAATACGATCGGCGGGATCCTGGTGAAATGTATCAGGGAGGGAATAGGCTTCCTGGATTACAGGTAGATCAATGTTAATGACCTGCCAGCCGTTAAGACCAAGATAATGGTTAAACCACACTTTCCAGTGCTGCTTGAGAGTGATGCGGTTCCGTTCGGAGAGACAGGCAATTTCAGCACAACTGATTGGCGAGACATGGACTATGGTATTCTTTTCTTCAAGAATCCTGGAAGTAGCAGGTGACAATGAAGAAGGAGCGGATACTGCCCATATAAGGCAACACGTATCCAAGAGAACCTTCACAGTTCCCCTTGCAACATAGACCAATCTTCCAGTGAAAAAACCGGTTCAGTCAGATCCGTTTCAATGACCACACTTCCTTCCCCACAGCCGAGACGCGTCTTATTCACGGTTGATTCCCGCTTGGAAGGAATAATCATGGCCAGGGGGACATTTCGTCTGCAAAGCTGGATTTCTTCCCCTTGCTCCACAATTGCCAGATATTTTCCAAGATGATCTTTAAATTCTGCAATATTGGCTGACTTCATGTACAAATAATAGGCCGTAAACTTGGCCATGTCAAGGGTGTAACTGGGAATTAGATAGCGCTTAAAAGCAAACCGGGCTGAAAAACTCCATCTTCTCTCCAGTGTCAGGATGAAAAAAAGGGGTCTGCTGTTGACCTTAGGCTACAAATGGAGGTAAATTATACCTTGACCCTGGGAATTCTGGGAATCCTGGGTAGAGTAGAGCACTGATTCGGCAGGATTCCTTTGGCTCTTTTAATGACGCCTCGCCGCACGCGGCTACTACGTGCTCCAAAGTCCTTTCATCCTCAATGCTCCC
>JAYEKB010000086.1:0-4674 GCA_034660835.1 Thermodesulfobacteriota bacterium | reverse complement strand
CTGCGTGACGTGAAGAGCCGTGCGGTCAACTTCACCGACCATCGACTGGTTGCGCCAAGCTCCACCATGGACAATAGCAAAGAGCTGCTCAGGCAGCGAGCTCTTGAAGTCCTGGCCACCATTGCCATGGAACAAATAGTCTCTTTTCGGGGAAACCTTGCTGAGCTGCGCGAGCGTAGAGAACACCTGAAGTCCATGCGCAGGATTTTCGGTGGAAGGAAACATGCACAGGAACTTTTTGCCGGACCTGACCGTGAAACAGCTGAAAAATTACGCAAGGTGAAAAAGCGGCTCATAGAAGTCGAGGCTGAAATAGAAACCGCGCGGCAGGAGTTTGGAACGCCTGAGGATGCTCTTGCTCTTTTGCAAAAAATCATGAATCAGCCGGAAGACGCTCTTATTGCTCGTGAGCAGACCATGCGGGTTGACTGGATGAATGTCCTGGTAGGTGGTAACGATGCGGAAGGCAATGAGATATCTCTGGCAGAACTGTCTGTTACTGACGAGTTACAGCGTTCAGCGGTGTTGGTAGAGTTTACTCTTCCGAATACCAAAACAAATTGACTCGTGGATTCATTTCACTCTATTGTGAGAATCTCACATTTCAGGAACTTTAACACTAAGGACAATAATGGATTACAGGACAGGATCTATCGGTCGGGTATTGATGATTAGACTTGACCAAGGCGATGACTTTTTAGAAAATCTTAAAGAAATCGTGGTGAAAGAAGGAATTAAAAGCGCATGGTTTCAAATACTCGGCGGAGTACGGCAGGCAGGTGTGGTTACAGGACCAAAGCAGCCGGTCATGCCGCCCGAACCGGTCTGGCGCGATGTTGACGAAGCGCGTGAAGTGGTTGGCAGCGGTTCGATCTTTATGGATGGAGAGGAACCGAGGATTCACCTCCATGCCGCCATGGGCCACCACGGAGACACCCTAACCGCCTGCATCCGCAAACACACAAAAGTATATCTTATTCTGGAAATACTGCTGTTTGAACTCAGCGGCATTGATGCCGGTAGGCCCTGGTACGAAGAGGGAGGGTTTAACAGGTTGACTTTTTCCTGAACATTTTTTGAAACAACCCGGACACAAGGGGGATAACCATGGCTGTAATTCTACCCATGACCAGCGGTGAAAAGGTAGAAATCAAGCCCGGCAAGATCATCTGCCTGGGCCTTAATTACCTGGAGCACATCAAGGAGAGTGGGTCGGTGAACGTGCAAAACTTTACCGATGAGATACCTGAAGAACCGGTGCTCTTTCCCAAGACGCCCAACGTGATAATCGGGCCGGATGAACCGATTGTCCTGCCTGCGTTTTTAAACGAATATGATTTTGACGACCTGCGCACGGATTACGAGGGCGAGCTGGCCATTATCATCAAAGACCGGATCAAGAATCTGCCCGAGGATGAGGCCTTTGATCATATTTTGGGCTTTACCTGCTTTAATGATGTCAGCCAGCGCAACCTGCAGCGCAGTGATAAATCAGGGTGGTTCCGGGGCAAGTCCCTGGACACCTTTGGTCCCGTCGGACCGGTAATTGTGCCGCCCGATGAGATAGGCGATGTGCAGAACCTTGATATCCGGACTCGTCTCAACGGCAAGGTGGTTCAGCAGTCGAACACCAAACATATGCTTTTCAAAATTTCGCAGATTATTTCCTTTATCTCGAAAAACTTCACTCTGGAACCTGGTGATATTATCAGCACCGGTACACCCAGCGGTGTCGGGCCACTCAAGGATGGAGATGTGGTTGAGGTTGAAATTGAGGGAATCGGGACCTTGAAAAATTCGGTGCAGGCAGAATAAGTTCATCGAAACAGTGGTTGATACATACATCGGCGTAACCACAGCAAACGACACAGAAGCAGTTACAACCAGGATGCAGCGTTTGGAATACATGGCCTTCAGGCCGGAATAGGAACTTACACGCCAAGATATCGCATTTTAATATCATCGGTAAAGGCTGCAAAGGGATGTTCATCAAACCAGACAATTTTGCCCTTTTCCATAACACAGGCCCGGTTGCTGATTTTCAGCAGGGCATCAATATTTTTATCCACCACCAGGATGGACAACCCCCGCTCTTTTAGAATGGTTAAACCTTTCCATATCTCTTCGCAGATAATGGGTGCAAGCCCTTCAGTGGCCTCATCAAGCAGGAGCAGTGACGGATTGATCATCAGGGCTCTGGCAATGGCCAGCATCTGCTGCTCGCCGCCGGATAATTCCCTGCCCAGGTGATTGAGCCGCTCTGCCAGCCGGGGAAAGATGGATAACACCCGCTCCAGGGTGTAGGGATCACTGCTGTTGTTATAATTGGCAGCGATTGCCAGCAGGTTTTCACGCACGGTCAGGGTGGGAAAAATCTGCCTGCCCTCCGGCACAAGGCCGATACCCAGGCGGGCGATCTTATAGGAAGGCAGAGAGTGGATGGGCTGATCGTTGTAGGTGATGGTTCCCTGACTAGCCGGGGTCAGCCCCATGATGGAGCGGATAATCGTGGTCTTGCCCATGCCGTTGCGGCCCATGAGCGCCACCACTTGGCCCCGGTCCACGGAAAAGGAGACCCCGAACAAGGCCTGGGCTCTGCCGTAAAATGTTTCCACTCCATCTAAAATCAGCATGGCTTCCCCAGGTAAGCCTCCTGTACAGCAGGATTGTTCCTAATCTGCTGCGGCGTGCCGGTGGCAATAACCCGCCCCTGTACCAGCACGGTAATCCGATCGGCCAGGAAAAAGACCGTCTGCATGTCATGTTCCACAAGCAGGATGGTGACATTACCCTTAAGGCTGTCGATAAGTTCGGCCAGGTTACGGGCACTGCCGGGACCAAGCCCGGCCATGGGTTCGTCCAGCAGCAACAGGTCAGGCTCAGTTGCCAGGGCCATGCCCATTTCCAACAATCGCTGCTCGCCATGTGAGAGACTTGATGCCGGGGTTGAAGCACGGTCTGCAAGCCCCATCTGCGACATGACCTTCTTGGCCGGTTCCTGCAGCAACGGATCGTCGGCTACCCGTTTCCAAAACCGGTAACTGGAGCCCCGGATCGACTGAACAGCCAATGCAATATTCTGCTGAACGGTAAATCCCTGCAAGATGGAGGTAATCTGAAAAGATCGGGCCATGCCCAACTGTGCCCGGGCATGTATCGGCCTGTTGGTGATATTGGAGCCCTGGAAATGCAGGGTACCGGTATCCACCTGCAGAAGACCGGAAATCAGGTTGAGCAGGGTCGTCTTGCCGGCGCCGTTTGGCCCGATCAATGCGTGTAATTCTCCTGGAACCAGCGTAAAGTTTATGTCATCGCAGACACGCAGGCCGCCAAAAGATTTACCCACACCCTGCAACTGCAGTATCGGTTCAACCATGATCTTTCCCCTTCCTGTCAAACAGCAGGCCATAGAGACCGCCCCTGGCAAAGAGGACTACCAGGATCAAAAACGGGCCCAGGATAACCATCCAGTGCTCAGTGTACATGGCAAGATACTCTTCCAGGAAGAGCAGGGCAGCCGCACCCAGTACAGGGCCTGCCAGGGTTCCCATGCCGCCTAACAACACCATGACCATGACCTCGCCGGAGCGGGTCCAGTGGATCAGGCCCGGACTGACATATTCACCCTGGTTTACCAGCAGCGCTCCGGCAAGCCCGGCAGCACCACCTGCCAGGCAGTAGCTGACCAGCCGGTAACCAAAGGTGGCAAAACCGAGTACCTGCAGCCGCTGTTCATTTTCCCGGCTGCCGACCAGCACCCGGCCAAAGCGGGAGTTGATCAAGCGGTGCATCAGATAAAGAAAAGCCAGCAGCACTGCCAGGCAGAGATAATAAAACGTCCAGTCGGAACCCAGATCCAGGCCGGCCAGCTGATTGCGATTGTACATGGAGATACCATCGCCGCCGCCGTAGGTATCAAGGGAGGTGAAGAAAAAAAAGACCATCTGGGCAAAGGCCAGGGTAATCATGATAAAATGCATTCCCCTGGTGCGCAGGCTGATCGCGCCGGTAACCAGCCCGAAAAGGGCGGCAAGGAGCATGGCCAGCGGCCAGACCAGCAGTCCGTTTTCCGAGCCGCTGAGCTGCAGGGGCCAGCTGAGAACCGGACTCCCCTCATAGCTGTGAAAGGCAAGAATGCCCACCGTATAACCGCCGATGCCCATAAAGGCGGCATGACCCAGACTGACCATACCTCCATAGCCGAGAATCAGGTTCAGGCTGGATGCGGCAAGTCCGTAAATCAACACTCGGGTGGCCAGGGAGAGCAGGTATTGCTGCCCTGAAATGTCAAGCAGCCAGGGAAGTGCCAGCAGTAATGCCAGGGTGGCAAGGAGAGTGATTTTATTGAGCGCTGACATTGTCAGTCGGACTTATTCATTTACCGGGAAAAGACCGGCTGGTTTGCAGGCCAGGATCAGGGCCATGAAGATGTACACTGACATGGAGGCAATGGAAGCCCCCATCCGGTCTGCGGCCGAGGATTCAAGGAAAAAGCGCAGCAGGTCGGGCAGAAAGGACCTGGCCAGGGTATCAACCATCCCCACCAACAGCCCACCGATCAGGGCACCACGTATCGAACCGATGCCGCCGATGACAATGACCACAAAGGTGAGGATCAGGATGGATTCGCCCATGCCTGCTTCCACTGCAAGGATAGGTCCGGCCATGACTCCG
>JAYEKB010000085.1:0-4676 GCA_034660835.1 Thermodesulfobacteriota bacterium | reverse complement strand
CACCGAAGGCAAGCCGATGCGACCGCACCTGCTTTGTCGCTGCAGGAGCAGGCATAGGCAACTATAGCCTACTCCTGCGCTCAGCGCATCTGCAGCCGCCTCGACTTGTGAAATATGCGGGTTAGCAGATTTTCCAGGATGAAAGAGGACACCTTCTTCAGGAAGCCGCTGCCATTTCAGTTCTACTGGAAAGGGCTTCACATCCCAAGTTTTTTAAGCGGTGCGGTATCAGCAACAGAATCGCCGAATGCGGCAGATTAGACATTTCGTTTTACAACGATATCTTTGGTCGAAATAGTAGTGTACAACTCCTTCAAGGTATCGTCGTATTCAACTCCGAGAAAGGCAAATGGAGCTGTCAAGGCACCAGTGCTTACACCGGGTCACCATGGTAAATTCCGGTCGTTTGCCGGACACACCCCAACCTGCCAACAAACCGGCACCTGAGATCGCCAGGTAGTTATGAGGTTGTTTGTAAACACCTGCGAAGTGTTGTTGAAAATCTGCCTCCGTAAAGGTTTCAAATATAGCAACAGAATATTTCGGCCATTCATCACCCCAGAACCGTGCTTCAGGAATGTCTGTAATAGTTGCCTGACTGCTCAGCTCCAGTGGCAGCGGATTACACTCCGGTACTCCGGCACATCCCCCGGCAAGTAATAGCATTGCGCAGGTACTGATGATTGCGAAGTATGTAAAACATTTTTTTACATGATGATTGAACATGAACAAAAACCTCTCATGGATGTATTTTTTTTAAAAAAACACGTTACTCCTTACCGGATACCAGGCCGGTGATCCGTCGGCCATACTCCTCTTTGAGTGCATCGAGATACTTGCCATCGACCTTACCCTTCCAGGTGCTGACCTTATAAAAACGTTTGGGCAACGAAATGTTTTCCGGTTTAAAGCCGGTCGCAAAACGCAACTTCCAACGATGTCTGCGAATTTCCTCTGATAATGCCGTAAGATTTCCAGCCGATTCAGTAAAACCTGACACCTGCAGACACTCGGAGAGCAGATCCGGCTTGTACACCCCGCGGGCAAACATACAGCCGACCATGGAGTTGAGCAGACAGCGACCCGGTTCATCGTCCATTAAGAAGTTTACTGCTGCGTCGACATCCTTTTCCGCATGTTTCTGGTCATAGCCATATGCTCCGGTATCGAGATGAGAATGCCTGAAACCCAGGGCCTGGGCAGCAAAATAGACCTCGCCCGTGGCATAGCCTGCCATCTCCTGACCCAGAACACAGGCAAACTCCTGGCCACCGTATGTATTAGCGGCTACCAGGGTACCAAGACCAAGCTGCCGGTAGAACTCATTGACAGCAGTGCCGAGATACTGTGATGCCTTGATATAGCTTTCCGCATCACCAAAGGCCAGGGGCACCAGGGTTTCCTTTTCCGAGATCAACCCCTGCTCGGTGGCCTCGGTGGCCCAGGCCAGTGCTACACCGGCAGACATGGAATCGACACTGACCTTTTCCATCACATCCAGGATACGAAGCACATCAAAGGCGTTGGTGACACTCAGCATGGAACCGGCGGCAAATATGGGTTCGTAATCGTAGCCCACCTGACGATAGAGATAGCGGTTGCTTTTCTCATCAAAACGTTCACGCACATAACCGATATGGATACAGCCCACCGGACAACCGGAACAGGCACCGTTGCGAAGCAGGGTCTCATCAGCAAAACGTTCGCCTGTAATACCGCCGATTTCAGGATCCGCAGTTTGCTGTAGATTGCGCCAGGGCAGCGACTGAAGATCATTTAAGGTCTGCAGGTTAGCCGGGGTCCCGAGATTATGATATTTGGACATCATGTCGGTCTGGGTCACCATCTCGTAGACCTTATGGAAAAGCTTGGGATACTCCCTGCTCTCCGGCAAAGAATAGTCGGCATCACCCTGAATAACGATACCCTTGACATTTTTGCTGCCAAGAACCGCACCACCTCCCAGTCGTCCAAAATGACGATAAGTGTCCACGTTAATACAGGCCATGGCCGAGCCGATCTCTCCGGACTGACCAATACGAAGCATGGAGCGGTGGCCGGAATTTCCCTTGAACATGCGACGCATCGCTTTGCCGGTGGCAATGGCATTCATTCCGGCTAAAAAACCGGTTTCCTGGATCTCAAGATGGTGATTGCCGATATTTAAACAGGACAGGACTGTTGCCTTACCTTGCAAAACCAGAGCGTCATAACCGGCGAATCTGATAGCCAGCGCACTGCGACCGCCTGCGTGACTTTCCGTATACTGGTCATGGTAGGGGGATTTAAAGGCGCAAACGGTCTTACTCATTAAGGGAAAAAGTCCGGTTAAAGGACCGACCGCGAGTATAAAAGGTTGATTTGGATCATCCCAGGGACGCACCGGGTCACCATATTTTTCAAACAACACTGCTGCCAGGCCGGAACCGCCAAGTGCGGTACTACGACCGGTAAGGGTCTCAACCCGGCCTTTGCCACGTTCAAGATCAACTATCAATATACGGAATTCTTCCTGGTTCATATCTCAGCCCCCATGTTATGCTTATCAGCAGATCCCATTTCCAGACAATCATGGGGACAGTAATCAACGCAAATACCGCAGTGAATGCAGACATAGATATCACCGGCCTGATCCCGGCTGATCGCATCCACTGGACAGGCCGTACTGCACTCTCCACATTGAATGCAGAGTTTCTTCTTTACCTTTACACCGCCGCCGGCCCGTTGCTGCAAACAGCCGGTTGGGCAGGCTGCAACGCAGGGAGCCGGGTCGCAGGCCAGGCAGCGAACAGCAATAAAACCCGATGACAAACCACCGCTGCTCTGAACCCGAATCCCGCTGGTTTCCCAGGAAAAACGTTTGTGGACAAGGCGGGCACAGGCAAGAGAACAGGAATGGCAGCCGATACAACGATCCATACGCGGCGCCGTTAAAATTTTCATAGCAAACCCCTTAGGAGCCGGACATAAATAACTCATCGTTTTTGCATCCCCGCTTCAGGCCATCTTTAGCCGACCCTTAATCACAGGTAAGCGCAGACTCCGAAATCCTCAACGTAGCACTGCTACGCCTGCAGTTTCGGAGTCTATGCTTACCTGTTCAATCGGATCGGCCAAACATGACCTAAATCAAAGCGCAAATTCCAATGACTTATTTATTTCCAGTTCCTTAATCTGAAATTACCAGGTGATTAATAGTATTAGCAACTGAAACTCTTCCAACTACCTGCAATCTGCTACTCATCTCAGCTGCGTATTGATCTGAAAAGGAGCATGGTTTTTAAAGTTGTCCCACGACCAAAGAGCAATCCTGTTTATTATCACTTATTACTGCTCTACGGTAACCGGCTGCTCCTCAAAGCCGCCACCAATGGCAAGAGGGGTGAAGTGAAGTCCGAGATGGTTAATACTATTCTCTTAAATGATCTAAAAATAAAATATGGAAATGTAAACTAATTTTCTGGTACAGTTTAAAATGATAATATATATTAGAATGAAGAATGAGACAAGTGAATAATGGTCGTATCTTGACCATCACAAGGGATGATAAAAACCTATACATGTAAAGCATCGCCTGCTGCCCTTTGTGGACAACAGGTTAACCAATGCTATCGCCGAGGGGATCAACAGGATTATCAAAATCGTCAAAACAGAGCCAGTGGATTCCGTACCCTGGAAGCCTTTTCCGATATCATTTACCTCACCGTCGGAGACATAGATATTCCTGGGCAAATTCCGGCTCGTTTCCGGGCAATATAAAATTGCAGTCAAACAATGATCCAGCCCACATTAGAGGGAAATGCACCATTTGGGAAACTCGGATATAGCCATAAATTTCAAATTTTGTCAGATCAAATCTGAATTATTACATCTGAAATCTTCAAAGGCATCAATCCGGGTACGATCATAGCCACGGCTTGCCGTCAAGAGCTGCCTGGTATACGGGTGAGTGACCTGTCCCTGCCTGAGGGCTGCCACCATGACCTCTTCAACAATCAGACCATTGTTCATCACCGCAATATGATCACACATGTGGGCCACCACGGCAAGGTCGTGGCTGACAAGTATGTAGGTAAGCCCATGGGAGTTTCGCAAGCTGTTTAAGAGATTAAGTACTTCTGCCTGTACGGAAACATCAAGGGCCGAGGTCGGCTCATCAAGAAGAAGAATTTCCGGCTCCAGGATCAGGGCTCGGGCCACGGCCACCCGCTGCCTCTGGCCGCCGGAGAGTTGATGGGAGTAACGAAAACGAAAATCAGGTCCAAGGCCAACCTCGTCCAGGGCCTTTACAATACGACTTTCGCCCTGATCAAGTTTATGGATAGCAATGGGCTCGCTCAAAATGCGGTCAACGGTATGGCGAGGATGGAGCGAGCTGTATGGATCCTGAAAGACCACTTGGACTTTTTTGTAAAATGAAAGAGAACGAGATCTACTCAACTCCTGATCATTAATCCGGATAGTGCCGCCCGCAAGCGGATTCATACCGCAGATCGCCTGTAAAACTGTTGATTTTCCGGAACCGGATTCTCCAACCAGGCCAAAAGATTCGCCTGTGCTAACGCGAAACGACACATCCCGCACCGCATGCACCGCATCCGCGCCGTGGCCAAAGGTAACCGCAAGATTTTGTACAGAAATCATAACGATACTTGTAACCAGTCAGGATCACGTTC
>JAYEKB010000084.1:0-17512 GCA_034660835.1 Thermodesulfobacteriota bacterium | reverse complement strand
TTAAAAAGCTTTGCATACTCCCTGTATGTAACGGTTTTTAAAGTATTGCTGGCGGAACAGGTAAGCGAGGCACGAGACTCCGAAGGGCAAGAAAGATGTTCAGGTTATTTAATGTACGTTCCTAAGTGAGGCCGGCACTCAGTTCAGTACCCCCTCGAGGGGTATAAGTGCCTTGTTGGTATATCCAACTTGCTAATGTTAAACGAACTTTTCATTTTCTCGGAGTCTACGCTTACCTGTTTTTTATACCCCTCAAGGGGGTACTGAAAAGAGTGACAGCTTTTGAGGAGTAAGGCACTAATCGCTTTCATTTAGGCGAACTGTTACTCTCAGGCCTGCTGCGCCTGGCAGTGGTTTATGTTTTTGGAATCCCGCTTATCGCTTATTTTTTATTCGAGATTCTGGTCAACCTGTCAATCCAGTTTCATCACAGCTCGATCCGTATCAATCCCGTTTTTGAAAAGGCCTGGATGATCCTTCTGGTGCCGCCATCCATGCACCGCATTCATCATTCGGTTAAAATAAAGGAACGCGATTCCAATTATGGTGTCCTCTTTTCAATCTGGGATCGTCTCTTCGGCACCTTGACATCTGGCGTCGAGCAGACACAGATAGTGATCGGCATCGGTTCCCACCGCAATTTTGCCAAACTTAATTTCAGGCATTTGATGCTGATGCCTTTTACCAGAAAAACCAGCTAATTATAAAGATAATCAAAGATCGCGCAGGGAAAGGGAGATTCGTTTTCTCTCTTTCTCAACTTCCAGTATCCGCACTATTACCTGCTGTCCTGCCTTAACCACCTCGGCAGGATCGCGCACAAATCTGTCGGCTAACTGACTGATATGAATCAGTCCATCCTGATGAACCCCGATATCCACAAAGGCTCCAAAGCGGGTAACATTGGTCACGATCCCGGGCAGTCTCATTTCAGTGATCAGGTCCTCCAGTGTGTTCACATCTTTGGCAAAAGCAAAGCTTAGGAATTTTTCACGCGGGTCACGTCCTGGTTTGGCAAGTTCCTCCAGTATATCATGGAGGCTTGGCAGTCCGAGTGTGTCAGAGACATATTTTTTCAGATTGATTGTCTTGCTTAGTTCCTGGTTGCCCACCAGATCTTTGACACTACAGTCTATATCTGCAGCCATTTTTGTCACGGTTTTGTACTGCTCCGGATGGACTGCAGAATTGTCCAGAGGATTGTCTGCACCATGGATACGCAGGAATCCTGCACACTGTTCGTAGGCTTTTGCTCCCAGCCGAGGCACTCGTTTGAGCTGTTTTCTGCCGGCAAACGGACCATGTTCATCACGATAGGCGATGATATTGTCAGCCAGCACCGGGCCAAGGCCTGAGACGTAGGTAAGCAATTCACGGGAGGCGCTGTTGACTTCCACTCCAATATTGTTGACACAGCTTACCACCACATCCTCCAGACCTTTTTTCAGCTCTGTCTGGTTCACGTCATGCTGGTACTGACCAACCCCTATGGATTTAGGGTCGAGTTTGACCAGTTCCGCCAAAGGATCCTGAAGGCGTCGCCCTATGGAAACAGCTCCGCGGACAGTGATGTCATGGTCAGGAAATTCCCGGCGGGCAACCTCGGACGCTGAATAGATTGAAGCTCCACTCTCATTGACCAGGGTGACAAGGATGTTGTCATCAAGATGAAGGTTGTGGACAAATGTTTCGGTCTCACGGCTTGCTGTACCGTTACCAATAGCAATGGCCTGGATTTTGTGTGAGCTGCAAAGATCTTTTACTTTTTGACCTGCCTCCTGTTCTTTCCTGCCGCCATGGGTGGGATAAATGGCGGTGAAATCGAGGAGTTTTCCCTGGCTGTCAAGGCAGACCAGTTTGGCACCTGTTCGAAATCCGGGGTCAAGTGCCATAACCTGTTTCTGGCCAAGGGCCGGAGCCAGAAGCAGCTCGCGGAGGTTATCGCCAAAGACCTGTATGGCTTCTTTATCAGCCCTCTCTTTGATGCTGTTGCGAAGTTCCTTTTCAAGGGATGGGGCCAGTAATCTCTTATAACTATCTGTAACGGCCAGTGTCACTTGCTCAGCGTATTTTCCCCGGCTTTGAAAACGGCTTCCAAGAATGGCGAGCGCCAAATCATCATCCGGCCTGATCGATAATCTGAGAATTTTTTCGCTCTCTCCACGAAACATTGCAAGTATGCGATGTCCGGGAGCCCTGCGAGCCTCTTCCTGCCAGTTGAAATAATCACGAAATTTGGCTCCGGCTTCCTGATTTTTTTTTACCACTGTGGAATGGGCCATGGCCTTGTCGCTATAGAGCTTACGCAGACGTGCGCGTATCACAGAATCTTCACTGATCCATTCGGCAATCACGTCCCTGGCTCCGGCCAGTGCTTCATCTTCGGAGGTCACGTCTTTGTCCGCATGAATAAAGGCAGAAAGAGCAATGTCTTTATCCCTGCCACTGAAAATGGCATGGGCCAATGGTTCCAGACCCTTTTCCCTGGCCTTCATGGCACGGGTTTTTCTTTTCTGTTTGTGGGGCAGGTAGATATCTTCCAGGGTTAGCAAGTCATCGGCTTTATGCAAAGCCGCCTTCAGTTTGTCAGTTAAAAGATCCCTTGTGGTGAGAGAGTTAAGAATTGTCTGTCGACGCTTATCCAGTTCAGTGAACTGAGCAGTAAGATCCCGGACAGCAGCAACCTGAGTTTCATCAAGTGAACCGGTCATCTCCTTTCGATATCTGGAGATAAAAGGGACTGTTGCACCTTCTGCCAGAAGTCCTGCGGTGGCGCTTACCTGTTGAACTGAAACCTGCAGCTCGTTGGCGATGCGATTATTATAGTGTTGGTTAGTATCCATTGGAGAGAAAAGTGAAGGTATTGGAATAGAGTCGCCTGGTGTTCAAACATAAATTGCTGGATAAGGCAATATAGAGATAACCGTTGGCAACACTATTCCATTCAGGTTTCATTTCTCTGCCTATGTTCCTTCTTTGATTTCTCGCTCCAGCTTTTTGATTAGTTTTTTATCGTTGGCTATTTGACCATCCCAATGTTTTGCTATTTTTTTCTTTGCTCGTTCCGCTTCCTTGAGCCGCGTCCTGGCATGGGACAGGTGGGATTTTTTTTCCTTGAGGATGGCGTCTTTTGTGTAATCGCCTTTCCCCTTTTTTTCAACAGCCTCAATATGTTTGTGTAGTTTCTCTGCAAACTTATCACGCATTTTGACAGCTTCTTGAATAACTTTTTTGTCCATTTTTGTCCTCGTTAAAGAATAACGTTAAAGTTTGGAATGGGTGATGGAACGACAGCGGTTACGCGAATGTAGTTGCCGGTGGTAATGTTACCCATAAGAGTCACCCGGCGGCTGTTACTCAGATCCATTGAGTTCATGCCTGGATGCGCTTTGACGTGATTGCCCATGATGATCAACTGGCTTCCCCACAGCAGCACGGTTGCCGAGTCTTCCTGATCGGTCTGGCTGAATTCATGATTGCAATGGTTATTGTTGAAAGTGACCTTTTCAAAACGCAGATCCAAAGTACCGTTTAAGGGAACGTTCATAAATTCCACCAAATGGTGCTGGCCTGGCCCCTGAAAGACGTTGTCGCTTACCAGGGCATTACCCTGGGCGATTACAATTTGCCCGGTGGGGGCTCCTCCGGTGGTATAGCTTAAAGGCCCTACTAACAGCAGAGCCCGATGGTGCAGGTTGGTGTTGAGCCGCCCCGGATCCGTATAGGCAACCCGGTTGTTACTGATGCGGCAGGAATATGCCCAGGCGCTGATCCCAAGAGCTGCGATGGAGGTGGTCTGATCGCCTTCCCGTGGTAACCCGGTATCGATGACTTCACAGGATTCCACGGCCACGTTTCCAGAGCTCCACACTATTCCAATGCCTACAGGCAATCCGGAATGACCGCAATTTGTCAGGCGGTTGTGGGTCATGGAAATTCTGCCGGACAAGTTCAAACCACCTATTCCAATCTGCCGGTGATGGTCGAGAACATTGCCGGAAACCTCTGTTGCCGATTCTTCCTGCACAATTATCCCGTTGCCGCAGTCGGCGACATGGTTACGCTCCACTTGGTTCTGTGAGCCGCTTTTGATCCCGATGCCAAGGATGGCGTGCTGAATGTGGTTTTCCGCAATCACACTATGGGTCGCAGCAATGGCCATAACGGCCAGGCCACGTTCTTGCCGACTATCGATGTTGTTGTTGACAACCTGTGTTCCTTCCACCTCTTCGAGTAAAATTGCGTTTTGTAAACCTTCAAGAATGTTATTTCGAATCACACCGTAATCGGCAACCCGATTTCCTATTCCAGAGAGGTATATTCCAACAGGCAGCTGATCAAAATCCATATCAATGGGACTAGTGATTCGGTTGCCGGCTAGAAGCGCATGATCGGTTGTAATCAGGATGCCGCCGTAAAAAGGTGCTTCCAGTCCGATATTATTGTCTTCAACACGACAATCGGCTGCCTCCACCTCGATGCCATACGCCCACCATTCCATACCGGTAAGGTCATCCCCTTCAACGAGCAACAGCGGTCGGGTAATTATGTTATCCGCTATTTTTGACCCTTTTGCACCATCATTTACATGAACCCCAGTCCAGAAATCCTTGATTCTGTTTCCCTCAATCATGCAGGGAGTATCGGGTTCATTCTCGATATAGACACCCCACATACCCAATGGAATTTCGCTTATATCTGTTGGTTGATAGGTTAAGGCTTTCAGGTAGTTATCAAGAACCTTTAATCCTGCAACGTCACTTGCATAAACGCCGGAAAAATGGCGATGGAAGCGATTGTTTTCAATTCGTATGTCACTGCCTCTCTGTAGCCAGATGCCGATTACGGGCAAAGGCTGACCAAGGGTCATGCGGAAACTGCAGTCTCTGACACTAATCCGCTTGCCTCGGCGGATAAAGACCATGGCCCACAGTTCTGAGCCCTCCATGGGAACGTCGGGCATGTCGAAACGAATATTTTTTACCTGGATATCGTAAATCCAGCCGCCGGTCACATCCTCGACAATGAGCAGGTTTGTCACCCCGGTGGAACGGATCCATGTATCAGGCGTTTCACCCTGCAACACCACATTAGACCGTGAAATTCTGATGGCTTCACTAATCTGGTGTTCGCCTGTTTTGAGGCATACACAACCGCCATCATCAGGCAAAGAGTCAATTGCTGCCTGAATATCATCGCCGGGGCTGACGAACACTGTGCAGCATCCGCCACTGCCACCGCAATCGGGAGGCCACATGGTGCGGCAGTCGGTCTCGTTGCTGGGGAAGGTGACCAGGGCAAGACGGGCATAGTGGTGATGAATACCTGTCGGCGCTGCTTCATTGAGATTATCTACAGAAGTATCGGCGGTTCGGGCTACAACTGTCCAGTAATCGTTGCAACGGAAATTGCCCACTGCAGAAGCCTGGCTGAATCGGATCTGGACGCCGTTTTCTAGGGCCACCCAAGTAGTAGCAGCCGGCACTTGGATAACACCTTGGCTGCCTGGTGTATCGAGATTGTCGATCACATTGTTATCGCTATCACGTACCTCACCTGCCTGATCCCAACGGATGACGCGCAGGTGTCGCAGCTCAACAGTGTTTTTACCAGCACCGCTGGGAATGAGGTCGACTGGCAGGGCAGGGCTGAAGCTGATGGTTTGTTTGGTATCATCGACGGTAATACGGCGCATTTCACCGATGCGTTGTGTCGGGTTACCGGCTTTACCGGAGAGCTCACGCCAGTCATCAATGATCTCGACCCAGTCGTTGGTGTTGAAACGCAACACCGCATCGCGGCCAAGGCTGGCCAGTTTCAGTTCAGTATCTGAAACAACCTCAACCACTCTGGCAGCGACACTTGCGTTATCGCGCGACCACTTGAAAGTAGCTGTGCCGATACCACCGCTGTCGTGGATCTCGATGCGATAGAGCTGGTTCTCAAGACCGCGGTAACCACCGCTGGGGGGCAATTCACACGGATTTTCATCGGTTGACACTCCATTGTCACGGCTGGAGAGTCGACCGGTTGAGGGAGCGATGGTGGCATCCCAGACTGCGGCCAGATCAGAATCCGGGCTGGTGCAGCTGATGCCACCACCGATGTTGTTCAGCAAACGCACCTGCCAGACAGTTTGGCTGCGGGTGGTGGTGTCCACGCCAATGGCTTTTTCCACTAAATCGGGCCGTTGCAGATGGGTCACTTCCCGCTGCCAGACTTCCAGATAGGCCAGGTGCGGGCCGGCAGTGGGCAGGCTCGCCGGGGCAGGGTGATAGGGCTGTTGAGCATAGGCAATGGGGTTCTGACCACGCAACTCGGCCAACACCGGATCAAAAACCTGAGGACCCTCCGTATCACCAAAGTTTTCCGCCAGCAGGCCATTGACATACATACGGCCCTGGCCAATGGTGAAGCTGCCACTGCTGACCTCGATCAGGAAGGCATTGGGTGTCTGCAGCGAGACCACTGCCACAGCGTCGATGCCCGGCGTATTATAGATGCCGAAGGTATCCACTGTTTCAGCCCGTGTGTGCCGATCAATGGTATCCGTCCACTCGTTCCAGTCCGCGTCCAGTTGCACTCGGCCCTGTTGCATTTTGACCCCGGTGTAGTTGTTGCGGGGATCGAAGCGATGTCGGCTATAATCACCACTCATGGATGTTCTCCTTGTGTTGTTATTGCTTGTTTTACTTGATTCCTGTCATCTCGGCAGTTCTATCATTGGCGCGGTCAGCTGGCGTAAAAAATGCCTGCTTTCAGGCCAAAGCGCAGATATTCATCCAATCGAATTTTTAAATTGGTTTCGCGCTGCGGTTGATAGAGGCAGTGCATCACGCCCATCTCACTCTCATCATGGGCACCACAACGGATGGAGTCCGGCGTTGCCTGGCGCAGTTGACAATAACCGGGGTTGCCATAACGCAGCGAGGTGAAGTGGGGTCGTGTCTGCAGGTCACTTGCCTCCGGCTGGCAGTGATAACGCTGCGGTGTGCGTGAGCCGCGCGGTACAAACGAAAATCTCACACAGCCCTTTTGGCGTTGTTCCACCCATAACGGCGCACTCCAGGTGTCGCCGATCTCGGTCAGCCGGGCGACAAACAGGCAGTCGCTGGCCAGGGTCAGTTGACAGGTGTGGATTTTGCCAATGACAGTGCAACTCTCCAGCGTCATGGCGCCTCCAGCCAGCAGTTCATCGATCCCCGGGGCACGATAGGTCACCAGTTCCGGATCCGTCGCATCAATAATACATTCACGCAGTTTCACCTCGGCATCAGCAGCAATATGCAGAGGCCCGGTAATGCACCGTTCCAGCTCAATCGTGGCAAAGGGGTGTGCCACTGATAGTGCTATGTTGGCCGTAGTTGGCAGCAAGGTGCAGTCACGCAGGATCAGTTTGCGCGGTTCATCGTCACCAAAGTCGGCCATGGCCAACATACCGCCGGTGATGAGCCAGCCATCCAGGATCAGGGTGGATTTCTCCCCCAGATTCAAGGTGATATCACCACTGGCGAGCAACAGCGGTCGGCTGCCATTGGCACCACGCAGGGTAACGCTGGCGCCAGGGTCTGCCGTAATAGTAATGCTAGTGGGATCCAGATAACGATAACTGTCGCTTATCTCGACAGTGCCGCCGCCTTGGACACCATCGAGAACCGGTTGCAGTGCTGCGCCGCCACTGACTGTGTACACAGGTTCCACCAGTGTTGCAGAACCACGTTCATACTCACCGCCGCCCATGGCAATGGTGAATCCGTAGTGAAAACCGGCGAGTACCGGTGTGGCGGGCAGGTCGCCAAAGGCGATGCGGCCCAGCACCGGATCAATGGCAACTTTTTCCGAGCCGGGGGCCGGTTGATGTGCCCAGCCGACCACGTTACCGCCGCCATCTACAATATCGCTCAGGTCACAGATGGAGATGTCACTGTTGGGGATCATCTGCGTCGGATCAGCCGGGGTTGCACCTTTCAGTTCAAGCACCAGGCTCTTGTCCGGACCATAGTAGTCATCCAGGTGGGCCTTTAGCCAGCGCCGTTCCAACGGCAGAGGCACATTGACCGGCTCAGCCAGGTGGCTGATCACTTCTTCGGTCTCTGGGGTGTTGTAGAGCGGCATGTCGGTACCCAGTGGATTGAAACGTAACAACAAGCCGCCACCCAGGCCGGCATCAGCCACTGCCGGTGAACGGGTCAGCGGGAAGGCGCGTACCCGCCACAGGAACAAGCCGATATTTGGGATGTTGTAACGGCCGGCACCTGTGGAAATACTACGCATTTCCGCGGTGTGGGCCACGGTATCGAAAGGGGTATCGAGCCACTGCAACTGTTGCCACTGACGCAGATCAGGGGCGTAACGCGCTTGTGGCTTATGATGGTTCATGTATTGGGTCCATCCCAGCAACTGGAAGAATTCCATAGCCCGTGCCGGCCAGCCCGTGACATCACGGGCCACCTGTTCCAGCATCGAGGCAGTGCCCTTGCGACGGCGGTGGCGGATGGTATTGGCAACATCGGCCCGTGGGGAGGCCACTCCCGGCACCACGCCGTGCAGGGTGCGGTAAGCAATCAGGTCACCGATGTAAGGGGCAACCCACTGGGCGCAGGTCTCGATGAACTGGTCATCGTAGAGCTGCTCCAGGTTTTCCTCCATGGTCGCCATCTGTTCGGCGATCACGCTCAGCAGTTCACGCAGCGGGTAACCCTGTTCCGCATCCCGGATGCGGTGGATAGCCGGCAGACGTTGATACATGGTTTCGGCACTGCTGTTCATGGTATTTCCTCCAGATAATCCAGTGACCCGGGATCCAGCAACAGCAACTCTGCTGCCACCCCGTCGCCATCGACAAAGGCAGACGCAGGTGTCAGGCGATCCTCCAGCGGCAATGTGGGGTCACTGTAAAAGCGATCCACATCGACTCCCACCACCCCGGCCACCTGCTGCGCGACATTGATGACTTCCGACCTGGCAACGATCTGGCCAAAATCCCGGACATCGAAGGAGAAGGCCTGACGCAATGCCGCCTCCACATCCGCCAGCACAATGTCGATATTATGGTTGGGATGCCGCTTGATACGCAGCGCCAGTTTAAAATAGGCCTGGTTATAGGCAGCAGCCTCACAGGCGACAAAGGGATCGCTGTAGTTCTTGAGTGAGCCGAGCAGGCCGGTCAGGGTCGGGCCTCCCGCTTCCGGCCGCACCGCATCCTTGCCAGCCACGGTGATGAAAATAGTGCGAATGCTGCGGATGTCGAGTACCGTGGCCTGGGCTTTGGCGATGCCGGTGTAGGCGCGGGCATAGTCTTCGTAATCCTGCAGTGATACTGCACGACCAAGGGTGCGTACTCCCAGGGGCATGTTGCGGCGGGCATCTTTCGCTGCCTCGGCATCTACCCCGCCGCTGGGAGGCTGGGGATTGCTGACCGCTTTCAACCCCAGTGGTCGCGTCATCAACTGGCTTAGTTGGCCGGCCTTGAGATTGCCGACATTGCCGATGCCCTTGCGATAGATGGCATGCACGTTTTCCTGGCCGCTGGGCAGGCGCGCACCCCGTTTACCATCACCGAACTGGATCTCGCCAACGCCATCCTCGTCAACCCGCACCACATAGCTGCGGTCATTGGTCTTGGCACCATAAAGGGTGGGGGTTTCATGCCAGGCAATGTCATTAACTCGCACCTCCAGAGCTGTCTCGGCACCGGTTTCATTTTCAGCGCTGATGAAGGTGAGGGGTGTGTGTTTCAAGGTGAAGCGTTGATGGGCCTGGCGTGCTTCACCGCTGCCCAGGATCTGGTGCATGGTTTCACCGTGTGTGGCACGCACCACGTTAGCATTCACCCGCATTGTGCTATGATCATAGATATGACACAACTCGCTGGCTAGTTCGAGTGTGGTGCGGTCGCGATTGCCACTGATTGCATCCGGATCATCGGCGATGAAAACGATTTCGGCAACAGTCGTGTCGTCCTTCTCGGCATTGAGCAGCATGATTTCATTGGCTGCCACATTAAGGCTACCCTGAGAACCATCACGATCCAGCAAAATCAGATGCAGACTTGGGGCCGGTTCCTTTGTCAAGGCCTCTCCAAACTCAGCCGGATCGAGGGGTAAAACAACTCCGCTGACAAGCTTACTTGGAGCGGCGGTAAGTTGCAGAGAGTCACTTCGGCTCAGGTTTCTATTGCCACCATCGTTCAGCTGCAATACCAGATCATCAGCCTTGATACCAATACGGGCCCGTTTGCCACTGACGGCAATAGCTTTGTTGGGTTCCAGTCCCTCAACGATTTTAGCCAAGGCCAGGCTATCTCCATAGACCGGATAGTTCAGTGGCCGGTTCAGGGTTGGCAGTTGTTCGCTCTGGGCATAGACCAAGGTGTCACGCAGGGTGTAACGCCCCAAGTTTTCGTTGGTATCCGGTTCGATACGGGTGGTCTTGGTGCTGAGAGCATAATCAATACGTGACCGAATCGAAACCGAGTTGGCGCGGTACAGTTCGATGTAACCAGGCAAGGCGGCACCGTTATTGAAGTCCTCGTTGGAGATCAGCAGGATCCAGCTGTATGGCACGATCTTGTTGTATGCTGCATCAAGGTCAATCAGATTATTCTGGATGCTGAAGTTATCCCAGGTGTAGTTGTCGATATCTATCAAGCCAGCGATGCCGGTGCCATCTGTGTGGAGCATATGGGGATCAGGTGCGTTATGACCAAACAACGCGGCCTGCTGACGAAAGACATAAACATTTACGTTAGTCTCAGCCGGTTCGATGTGGGGACTCGGGTGACCCAGTGCCTCCTGCCAGCTGATCCGGGTGCGGTCGTTGGTGCTGTCGATCTCAACCCTTTCCAGCATGCGGGCATCCCAACGTTCGCTGCCGGGGTTATTATCCCGATGCTCGCCGACAATCAGGATTACATCACCGGGTTTAAGTTGGTGGGCGGTACCGCTCAGGTAGAGATCTTTATCGCCCACAGCAGGTTGCCAGGGGATACTGGTCTGGGCGACAATACTGTTCCAGCCAGGCCGGGCTTCGATGCTCTCGACCGTCTCAAAGGTCTGCGGTTTTTCATCAGATCCTGGTACGCTCTGTACCTTGATGCCGCGTTCAAGTGTGATCTTTTCAGGAGCGCCTTCAGCCTCTTCCATGGTAAAGGCAAGCCAAGTTTCTGCAGCAACGCCCGGGTTAAGCCGGTAACCGATGAGGCGGGCCATTTCCTGCAATGACAATCGTTCATTGGCGCAGCGTAGATATGATTCATTGGCGATACGTTCCTGATAAAAGGAGAGCACGTCGGCCATGCAGGCATAGGCGTCGAGCAGGGCTATGGAGAAATCATCACTGTCACGGGTGCGCAGCCTGGCCAGGGCAGGGTGATCCTTTGATGATAAACGAGCCAGCATACTTGCCAATACCTCAGCATGATTGCCGATACGGTAGGAGATGGCAGACAGGCCGGGACGGTTGTGTATTACCAGGGGCACTTGTGTGCTGACCCCGGCGCAACAACCGCAACCGTTCTGGGGTGCAAGGTTATTGTTAATCATTTGCCGCCTCCCACATCAAGTCGTAATAGCCCTCGTTCAGGGAAATTAGGGTCGTTATCCAAACGGGCGATTTCAAGCCGGTTGAGTTTCAGTACACCTTCTTCCAGAGATTGTGGGTCATCAGGCATCCTGAGACGCTGAAAACGATCAATGACCACCGATGCTACCCCCTGGACAGACTGGGCCGCAGCATAGAGTTTACTGAGATAGACCGGCTGACCAAAGCTAAAGTTGTCCGGGTGAAACAGGGCCAGTCCGCCATCGTCCAGCCAGCCCTTGCTGAAGATGCGCATCAGAGCACCACGAACATCGGCCCGGAAATAGTCAGCTTTGACACAGATTCTCATGGCCAGCTCCAGCGGCACATAGCGGGGGCCGTCCACCTCCAGGTCATAGCCGGCCATACGGTAACGTTCGACATGATCGAGCATCTCCTGCTCGAAATCTTCATCCACGGCCTTGCCGTTTTTGCGGTCGGTGGTGATAAAGACCGTGTGCCAGCTGCCGGTCCAGCGGAAGGTAGCGGCTGCTTGCTGGATATCCTTGTGCTCTGCGCTGACCTTGGCGTAATCCTCCGGGGTGACGGCCCGTTCCTGCCTGCGGAATGCCTCCGGAGCGTCGCGTTTAATCTGCTCGGCGGTTTCAGGTTCGACTCCGCCCCGGGCCGGCATGGGGTTGCTGACTCTGAGCAGGCGGGCATCGTTGCTGACGATATGGGTGATGGTTTCCAGGCCAACATTGCCGTTGCTTCCGTTACCGATTCGGTAATCAGCGCTGAACTCGGTGCCACTATCGGGACGTTTGCCGTGGTAGTCATCTCCGAAACGGATATAGGAGCTGCCGTCGCGTTCGGTCTCGACCACGAATTCTTCCGCTTCAACACTGCTGGCCAGTAGATCCGACCGTGGCTGCCACCTGGAAAAATGACCTGAATGGAGACTGGCGAGGCTGATTTGCGGCCGGCCGCGGCGCGGCGTGGCCGAGGTCATGCGGATGGCCGCTTCACCATGGTTATAGACCTGTAGTTGACCGTCTCCGAGCTCTAGCCGGTAGCCGCTGTTGCCGTCGGCCACAGACCAGCTGCCGTCACCGCCCTGCACCACAACCGATCCGTTGAACACAACTCCCTGACTTAGTAATACCGCCTGCACATCTGCCGAGAAACTGTGCGCCTGCAGGTCTGCAAGGATGGTCGGGGTGGCCTGTATAACAAATAGATGCTGGCGTTGTAAGGGCAAGGTATGGGTCAGCGGACCTTCGTTCAGCTGCGGCCGGAAACGGGACGGAATGAGCGGCGGGGTCGGACGTTCACAGCTCAAATGAGTGTTTTCCAGTGCTGTGGCAAGCCGGACGCTGGGCACCCTACCCAACTCCTCATCGCTGATGCTGCGTCCATGGTCCACCAGCACCGCATTGCCATAAGCGATACTGACCCGGTCGAGATAGCTTTCACCGTGATCCTGATCGATGATGGTAGAGATGCACAGCGGGAAAGACAGGGCGTCCTCTTCCTCCCACTGGATCTCGGTCACAGGGGTCGAGTTGCTATTCGGTGGGTCGAGGAACAGACCTCCGGACGGGTCCTCATCCAGCAGCACCTGGGTCAGGCGCACGGCCCAACGATGGTTGCGGTCGGCATCCTCTTCATAGCCGGTGCGCGGCCCCAGTCGCTCGACGAAGATCAACACGTCGCCGACCTTGAGATTAGGGTGGTGGCCGTTGAGCGTGGCCGCCGTCGCCCCCTTGGGAAGGCAGCATTCACGTTCTCCCCAGGTATAAAAAACCAGTTCTTCATGTGTCTGATAGAGCAGGTTGTCTTCGACACATTCGAACACCTCGGCCCCAGTGGCCAGGGCGTCAAGCCAGTCATCGCTGTCCGGTGCTATGCGGTCATCGATGTTGGCTGTGCGGGTCAACAGGGCGGTACCGCGATGCAGCTCGACAGCATCATCATTGACGAACACCTGTACCCAGGCGCGGGCATTGCAACCCTCGTGTACCTGGTAGTCCATCAGCCGGGCATGTCGCCGTAGCGAGGTGCGCCGCCGGGCAGTGCCAAGATAGGCCTCGGTGGCAATGGCGTCCTGTTGATAGGAGAGATGGTCGCCGACATAGGCCAGTAGCTCTACCAGGGTGATGCCAAGGTCGGCGGCATTGCGGCTGCGCCAGTTGGGCAACAGCACGCTCATACGATCCAGCATCAGGCGGCGGAAGCTGGCATAGTCCTTGGCCAGATAATCGAGCTGCGGCACCTTGGACGGTGGTGTCGGACAGGGGGTTGAGGTGTCACAGTCGAAGTCTGAATCACACTGCACCTTAAAGGAGAAAGTCAGGGAGGAGAGGTGAGGATCAAAGCCCACCGGCGGAGTGTCGACACTGGAATTAGTGACCAGCCGTAGGGTGTAAAGTGAAAAGTCGCCATAAAATTCGGTCCGGATCACCAGGAAGTGATCCAGCGGGTCAAGCTCGTCCACCAGGTCGGGCGGTTCACGGGAAGGCAGGGCAGTGGCCGGGGAAATCCACTCAATCTCAATGCGCTCGATCCGCTCACCACCATCGATAATGATGTTGTCTTCGTTCAGTCCGGTCGGCGGGCGCAGGAATTTCAGGAACAGGGTCAGCTGGCGCATGGGGTCACCTGTGATGCCACTGTCATGCACTTCCACATAGTCGAGACCGTTGAGGCTGCCGGTCAGTTTGACCACTTCGCGGCGGCGTTCATCGCAGCAGTAATATCTCATGGTGAACCTCCCGGCACTTTGAACTGTGTCGTGGCGCGGGCCTGACTGCGACGGACCACATATTGTACCTGGATGAGCAATTCCCCTTCCCGGGCCTGGACGTCAACTGCCTCGACCGTGATCAGGTCGGCCAGCCACTGTTGCAGTGAGCTTTGCACCAGGTATTGGGTGGCAGTGGCCACTTCCGGACTGGCAGCGCCAAACAGCAGTTGTCGCACGCCGCTGCCAAAGGTGGGTCGCATGACCCGTTCTCCAGGCGCGGTCAGCAGCACCTGTTCGATCAGTTCACGGATGTACTCATCCTCATTGCTCTGGCCGGTACGACCGCGGCCGTTGAATTGAAAGGGGTAATCGATTCTATTCATGTCGCCAATACCCTTGTTTGTGCCACAATCGGCAGCAGTCCTGTGCCGCTGGGGGTGCAGATTGCCTGGCTTGTTTGAATAATGACCGGCATGCCGCCCGCCATAACGCGTATGGCGCCGACCACCCATTGGGCAGTGACACAAGGCGGTGCACCGGAACCAGTCAGTGAGCAGCCAGCCACCGCATACGGTGTAGCCAATGTTACCACGGGCTGACCACTGACCATAACCCTTGGAAAGGGCGAGAGCGGCTGGGCCGGACCGCCATGCATACAGGTGATGGTGGCACCAATATGTAGGATGGGTGCGGGCATAGCTGTCTCCTCCTTAAATCACTGTCAGGGCGCCGGCGTTGATATCCACAGTCGGGCCGGTCATGTTGATAATGGCGCCTTTACCGTTGGAGATGGTGATACCGATGTCAGTAACCGAGATCATGGCGCCGGTGGCGGTCTGCAACTGAATACCGCCTGTGGGGCCGGGTACGTCACTGACAACGATACCGTTTTTAAGTGGTGTTTGTATGGTAATACCCGGTATTCCCGGCGGAACAGTGTGCGACAGCACAGGTAGTTCAGCCGCTGTACCCCAGTAACAGCCAACCCAGATAGGATAATCGGGGTTGCCCTGCTCAAATTCCACCCAGACCCCGGCACCGATCAGCGGCACGGTGAACATGCCCATGTTGATACCGGCCACGGGCAGGCAGGGCATGGCCCAGCTGGAGAGCATGACATTGGAGATATCCGGTACCATTACCTGGATGCGTCCTATCTGCATCGGATCAACGTTGTTGACTACTGTGCCGCGGTATTTACCATAATGTTGTTGATTGTTACTCATACCGGAACCCTCGGTGTTGTGGACAGCAAGCCATTGCGTGCCAGGGAAAAATTTTGTTTGTATTCACCTCGTTCGATGTTATGACTGACGCTCTTAACGTAGTAAAGACCATCGAATGGGTCGCCTGCACCACGTACTCCCACGAGTTGTCGCGCCTTCAGCACGCGTCCATAGCGGGTAACATTGAGGCTGCCCTCACCGGTGACTGCATCGGAATGACGCGAGGCATAAGCCATGCCCTGCATCACCGCACCGAGGGGTGACAGTTTGGCGGTGTCTTTAAGAAACTTGAGCTTGGGCGGCAATGGCGGCACCAGCCCCAGTGGCGGATTCAGTGGGGTGATGTCGGGGATCGGTATCGGAATTGGCGCCTTGGAGGCCTGGTTCTGGATAAACACAACTGGCATTTCTTTAGACTCCTTGTCGAAGTTGAAGGAGAGCGACTCGACATTGGTAAAAACATCCATATCGGTATTGAGTGCTGGTTGCGGCGTTCCGACCTTAATTTCCGGCCCCCAGTAGGCGCGGCAGGTACCGGGTACCGGCAGTGGATCTATGTAGAAGACATAACCAACCTCATGGGCCAGCTGCGAGACATAGGCCAGGTCGCTCCCTTGATGGGTCGGGATACGTTCAATCGGGATCGGCAGGTCTTCCACCACACTGGGGATCACCATCGGTACCACACCAAATGCGGCGTATTTGGCCAGGATGGTCAGTACTCGTAAGGCCGGTGGCATAGCCGGATAGGGGATACCGTCCAGTTCGATGAAATCCATCAGTGCGGTGAGGTCTTTACCCTTGACGGTCAGGGTTGATTTGCTGCCATCGCTGCCGGGACTGATTTCGTGGTGGGTCATGACTCCGTCCATTATTACCTCGGCATTAGCTCCCATGGTGACCATAATCACCACCCGCATAATCGGTATGCTGCTGCCACCGGTGAGCAGAAACAGGGTCTGCAGTGGAGAACGCTTGGAAAGTGAAAAGCTGAGTTCAAAACCACTGGGGGTGTCACCCTGGTTAACCTGCACCTGAACTTTTTCCAGCGCATCAATCACGGCCCGCGGTGCCGGAACAGGCACAGCCGGGCCAACAAACAGATTGAGTTCTACGCCTTTATGCATCGTTCTCCCCGGGTATGCCTTCAGGCAGGGTGATAGCGATTTTAGCGCCGGCTTTTTCGGTCAGCTCATCAGGCCGCATGACATTGTTGGCATCACACAGGCGCCAGTAGAGTTCCGGGTCACCCAGGTGTTGAGCCGCCACGTTATCGACCCGGTCGCCCTCGACCACGGTATGTTCCTGAATAACGGCAAAGCGTTCAGCCGGCGGTACAAAGCGGCGTTTGAGGTAGGCGATAGGTTCCTGACCAGTTTGTTCAAGGGTAGTGATCTCAACACTGTGGTAACGACTGTTTTCCGGAAACTTTGACGTGTTCAGCACACCGGCTTCGAGTAAGGCTTTTAAGGGATCATTCATCACAGCCCCTCCAGACCCAGGCTATTGAGAGTGGCGCTGCCAACCTTGCCAGCCAGCGCCTCCTTGTTTTTCAGATAACTCATGAACAGGCTGCCGCCGCGATGGTTGAATCCAAGGTCGTTGACCGACAATACCCGCAGGCCAAGGTTGATTTTAGCGCGGATTGGATTAAGTGACGGATCAAAGGCCTCTTCGGTGACTGAAAATTCGGTAACACGTACCGGCACGGCGCGGTGTTTACTCCAGACAAACAGGCTTAGCGGTGCTTCCATGGGCACGATTTCCAACACACCCCGCCCTGCCTGGTTGTGGTTGTTTTGCAGGGCTTCACTGCTGGGGTAGAGCATGGACTCCAGGGCGGCCAGTTGACTATGTATGCCGTTCTGGACGATGTTGGGGTGCTGGTCGGGAAATTCCAGCTGATCGGTGGCATCGATCTCGGCTTCCAGTTTAATGGTTTCGATGGGTGAATTTTTCAGCCGCAAGGCCTCGGAACGATCGCCACCTTCGCTATAGGACTGGATCTGAAAGCTGCGGG
>JAYEKB010000083.1:0-4691 GCA_034660835.1 Thermodesulfobacteriota bacterium | reverse complement strand
GGTCGCATCGGCTTGCCTTCGGTGAACACTTTGCAAATTTAAAGTAGGGAATAATGCGCAATTTTATCATATGATTTACAGAGGTTACCTTAAAATGAGCAAAGTGTTCATGAAATATGCGGGCTATCATCTTCAGGCGGGAAAAATGATACTATGAATTAAATTCTTGTGACCAGGGATCGCCTTAAAAGATCTATTTTTCGAAATGTTCTTCCCTCTCAGCGGCCTCCTCTTTGCTCTCCGACACCTGCTTCTTCAAGAGACCGACATCCGGCAGGTATTCCTGGAAGACATCGCCGTAAATCTCCCAGATGGTAATGAAAAGCGCGGAGATGATAGGGCCGATGATTATGCCTAAGATGCCGAACATGGCAATACCGCCCAGTGTACCGAACAAGACAAACAGATCGTGCATCTCAGTATCTTTGCCGACCAGACGCGGACGGAGCAGGTTGTCCAGGTTGCCGGCCACAGCCCCGCAGATAACGGCCAGGATGATCACCCCGGTAAAATCACCGGTCATAGCCAGGATAACGAGCGCCGGTCCCCAGATAATGGCCGTGCCGAAAGCCGGAATTATGGACATCACCGCCATCACTGTTCCCCAGAAGACTGCTCCCTGAAACCCGGCCAGATAAAAGGCAAGTCCGCAGAGTCCGCCCTGCAAAATACCGATAATCAGGGTGGACTTCATGGTTGCCCCGGCCACAGAGGTAAAGCGGTGCAGCAACCGTTCTTCATCGTGGTGGGCAAGCGGCAGGTAGTAGAGAATCTTGTCGAGCAGCACATCGCCCATGGTCAGAAAGTAAAACATCACATAGAGCATGATCACCACATTAAAAAGGGCATTGACCGTCATCTTGGTGATGGAAGAAAGCGAATTGACCAACAGGTTAGAGATCATGCCCACGGCCTGGCCGGCCTTTTCCAGAATTAAATCCCGATAGGGCAGGATCTCTTCATAATAGGGTATCTTTTCAAGATAAACCGTCAAAGCACTGGGTTCTTTGACAAATGACTCCACCCAGGGTGTCACCGACTGCCCCACATGCACGGCCTGACCCGCCACCACACCAATGAGGACGCTCAAGGGAATCAGGACCAGGAAAACGATACCGATGATGGTCAGGATGGAGGCCATATTTTCCCTACCTCCCAGACGCGGTGTCAGCCACTTGTGGATGGGGCTGACCATGGCGGAAAAGAGTCCGGCCATGAAAATGGCCATGAGAAACTGATGGATCATGGTCAGAAACAGGGCGGAGATCGCTCCAACCAAAATGAGAAGAACAATCTTGTTGACCTTGGCGTTTTTTACCAGCATGTTACTAAGGGTTCCAGGTTCAAGGTTTAAGGTCTTGGACTTTACTGTTGGATCGATTCAAGCAGAACAGAGGTCAGGGTTGTTAAATCCTTCTTGTCGATGATGTAGGGCGGCATCAGGTAGACAAGCCGACCAAAGGGGCGGATCCATACACCGTGGTCAACAAAAAATTGTTGTAATGCTGCCATATCCACAGCTTTCTTCATCTCGACAACGCCGATGGCCCCGATAATCCGGACATCAGCTACCTGTTCCATGTTCCCAGCAGGTTCCAGTTGCTGCCGGAGATGCTGTTCAATCTGTTTAACTTTTTCCTGCCAGTTTGTCTGCAGCAGCAGGTTGATGGAGGCACCTGCAACGGTGCAGGCAAGCGGATTACCCATATAGGTGGGCCCATGCATGAACAGGCCCGGATCACCTTCCGAGATTGTCCGGGCGACCTTGTCCGTGGCCATGGTCGCAGCCAGGGTCATGTAGCCGCCGGTGAGCGCTTTACCAAGGCACATGATATCGGGTGAAATAGCTGCATGTTCTGCAGCAAACAATTTTCCGGTGCGGCCGAAACCAGTGGCGATTTCATCAAAGATGAGCAGCACATCAAACCGGTCGCAGAGCTTGCGCAGTTCCTGCAGATACCGGGAATGGTAAAACCACATGCCTCCCGCTCCCTGGACAATCGGTTCCAGGATGACAGCAGCGATTTCTTTGTGATGCTGTTCAAGCAAAGCCGCCATTTCTGTTATGTCATCTTCCTGCCAACTACCGTCAAACCTGCATTCGGGTCGGGGGGCAAAAAGCTGTTTGGGCAGCGTCCCGGCAAAAAGACTGTGCATGCCGGTTACCGGATCGCAGACCGACATGGCATGAAAGGTATCCCCGTGATAGCCGCCCCGGATGGTGAGCAACCGGTGTTTTTCGGGACAGCCCCGGGCATGCTGGTACTGCAGCGCCATCTTGAGCGCCACTTCTACGCTGACTGATCCGGAATCACAGAGAAAGACCTTTTCAAGCCCGTCAGGAGTCAGCTCCACCAGTAACCGGCATAACTCCACAGCCGGTTCATGGGTCAGGCCACCGAACATGACATGGGACATCTTTTCCGCCTGAATACGCAAGGCATCATTTAAGACCGGGTGATTATAGCCGTGAATGGCTGCCCACCAGGAGGACATACCGTCGATCAACTCACGGCCGTCCTGCAGCATGACCCGCACCCCCTCTGCCGACTGCACGGGATACACCGGCAGCGGCTCGGTCATGGAGGTGTACGGGTGCCAGATATGTTCCCGATCAAACGACATTATGGTATCAGGCGAGTTCATTTACAGGGATGATAAGGCTCATTCTTGACACGGGACAGGCCGGGGATCAGGGTCTGGCTGGAAAGCACGCCTTTAAGTGTACGAATATTTTCATGGGTAAACTGGGAGATCAGCTCGGCATCAGAGGACATCAGCTCACGCACCAATACCACCTTGAGAATAATATCAATGGCTCCGTGTACGGAATGCAACTCGCGTACCGGTTCAAGCTGCAACAGCCGGTCCATGATTCTCTGTTCCTGTCTGCCGTCCACATTGAGCAGGACAAAAAATATGATTTCCTGCTTCATATCAGGGTATTCGTTTTTTTTCAGCTCTGCCATTTTGCGTCTAAATGCCTCCATGTTGCGGGGAATCAGTTTGTCAATTCCTCTGCCATACTCTACGGGCTGTCCATCCATCCACTGATGTCTGGAAATATACAGGTACAGATCATCCCCGGTACGTCCGGGAAAGGCCGCAATCAGGTTGCTCTTTCCAATGATTGCAACCAGGGGCTGATAAATGGTCTGAAACCAGTCGGAAGCTGCCTGCTGGTAGTTGATATCGCTATTCGTGTTTTCCGACAGCCAGGCCTGATGCTCACGGATCTGCAGTTCCAGGTAATGAAACTGGTCAAGCTCTGTCAGGTTGATGGTCCCAAGTAGACCAGCACTGTCACGGAATCGTATTTTTTCCAGATAGAGCTGGTTTTCCAGAGTCTGTTTTGCCGGCAGCAGTTCTACAACACGAGCGCTGATCAGTTCACGGCCAAGCTCTCGTGCCGCCGCCACCCGGTGATGGCCATCCAGGATAAAAAAATCGTCTTTTATCTGGTACAGGGAAACCGGCGGCAGGGGAACATTGTTCCGCATAGCCGCAAGAATTTTCTGAAATCTGGCCTCTCCACCGGGGTTTCGAGCCCGGAATTTTCCATCAAAATCACGGTAGCGGCCTACGGTTCCCACAATTTTGCAGATCGGAACCTGGGCGGAACCCCGGTCAATAATTTCCGATGCCTGTTCAGCCTCCCGGGCCTGATCAAAGCGGCGCGGTGCATCCTGATTGCCTCCGGCCAGGCTGTTAAAAAGTTTTACTTTCGAAAACATACGATCCACAGCAGTTGATGACCCTGGTGTTGTTTATCCGGCTCATCCGTTCCCGGTCATTGTTAAAATGGGCATGGATATGGCCATGCAGGAAATACGCCGGCTGGAACCGGTTGATCAGGTTGTGAAAAAACTTAAATCCCCGGTGACAGCGGTCTTCAGCATCGTGGACGTGGCGAGGTGGAGCATGGCTGATTACAATGTCCACCCCTTGTTGTCTCCAGAGGGCAAAGTACAGTTTCCAGATAAGCATTCGCATCTCTGTTTCATGGTACTGGTTCATACCGCCGTTATACCATCTTGAACCGGACAGACCCAGCAGCTTGAGGCCGCCTTGCCGGGCTGTAGCAAAGCTCAGGTCAGTACAGCCCACGGGCGGGCTTTGCCGGTGGCGCAAATCATGATTGCCCAGGATGTAGTAGAGCGGGGCATTGACCTTTTCCCGGACCAGGGTGAGGTATTCCGGCTGCAGGTCGCCACAGGACAAAATCAGCTCCACCTCTGAAAACAAGGCCGGGTTGTATTCGTCCCGCAGTTCCCGGACCTCGGTGTCGGAAATTGCAAGGATCTTCACCCGTTGTCGGCTCTCTTGAAGGTAAAACCCATACCCTGCAGCTGCTCAAGGTCATGACCAATGGAACTGCCGGTGGTAGTCAGGTAGTTACCGACAATGGCACCGTTGGCCCCGGCTGCAAAGCAGCGATACTGCTCAGCACTTAGCTGTTGCCTGCCCCCGGCCATACGAATGACTGCGTCCGGATTGATGCACCGGAAAACAGCAATGGTGGTCAACACATCCTGCAGGGGCAGTGGTTGCAACTCTGCCAGCGGTGTACCGGTAATAGGGGTAAGGATGTTAATGGGAATGGATTTGATACCAAGCTGCCGCAGCTCCAGGGCAAGATCGATCCGGTCATCCATGGATTCGCCCATACCGATGATGCCGCCGGAGCAGAG
>JAYEKB010000082.1:0-4717 GCA_034660835.1 Thermodesulfobacteriota bacterium | reverse complement strand
AACTGAAAAGTTCCTCCGGATTTTTACCGAGGTGCGTCCCGGAGAGGGAACAACGGCACTCATGATGTTTGCCAATGTTTTCCTCATCCTGCTGGCCTATTACTGTATTAAGCCCATTCGTGAAGGCTGGATTGCTGTTTCAGACATTGAAGGGCTGACAAAGATGGAGGTCAAGGCGTATTCAAGCTTTGCTCAGTCCATTTTCCTGCTCTTTATTGTCGGCTGGTACGGTCGTCTGGCAGGGCATCTGCTGCGCAGCACCCTGATCACCCGGGTGACTCTGTTCTGCATCTCCAATATGATTATTTTCTGGTTCCTGCAGCCTGATTTATTTGTCAAAAATCTGCCGTACACAGGGATTATCTTCTATCTCTGGGTGGGGATGTTCGGTGTCTTTATTGTGGCCCAGTTCTGGACGTTTTGTGCTGATATTTACGCCGAAGAGCGGGGTAAACGGTTGATACCGATGATTGCCATTGGAGCCACATCCGGTGCAGCTGCAGGTTCGTGGTTGGTGGATCAGCTGCTGGGATCCGGCCTGGTGCCCACGGAAGCATTGCTGCTGGTGGCAACCATACCATTGTTTGCATCGACTGTACTGACCCGTCTGGTCGATAACCGGGAGAGTAAACCATCATCTCCTGGGCAGGAAACACCTGTGAAATCCTCAAAAAAGCCGGCAGAAGAGGGCTTGCGTTTTCTGCTCAGCGGGGCCAGGCTTATCTTTATAAGCCGCTTCCTGCTTGCCGCAGCCCTGGTTACTTTGCTGACTAACTGGGTAAACACCAATGGTGAAAATCTGTTGTTCCGGGTAATTCAGGAAACACTTGCAAGCCAGGCTACGGATCAGGGAATAACTGATCCTGCAGCTATCCTTGCCTTCACCCGCAGCGGCACCACCCAGTTTTACGGTAATTTTTTCTTTTGGGTAAACATTGCAGCACTGCTGCTGCAGTCACTGGTTGCCTCGCGCCTGCTCAAGTTCGGCGGTTTTGCAGCCATTGCGATGCTGCTCCCTGTTATAGCAATGATCTCGTACAGTGTCATGGCTCTGTTGCCGATCCTTGCCGTAGTCAAAATGTTAAAGATTGCGGAAAATGCATCAGATTACTCCATCAACAACACGGCCCGCAATGTGCTCTGGCTGCCGGTCAGTTCGGAAATGAAATTCCAGGGCAAACCGGCCATTGACACCCTGTACGTACGGATTGGTGATGGTCTGGCCGCCCTCACCGTACTGATTGGCGTGCAGATGCTGACACTGACCACCAGCCAGTTCTTTATCTTTAACGTCGTACTGGTTGTTGCCTGGCTGGGCTTCACCGTCATGCTCATCCGCGAGTACCGCAAGGCCGGTAAAGATAATGAATCCACTCAGGGTTGTTGAGTGATATCTCTCTAAGAGGCTCTATCCATGTATCAATTAACCTCTATGGAACATTTCAGGGCAGCTTTGAGTAATTTGTTGTCCAGGGTCAGCAAGGTACCATTATTTCTCCTGGCAACAACGAGATAGAGCATGTCATAGGCGCTGTGATTCAAAGTACAGGCCAACTTAAATGCTTCACGGTAGAGTTTACGTTCATCAATAAAATTATCGGGCAATTCAATCGCCTGGTCCAGACCATTTTCACAGACAAGAAAAGGGAGATCAGCAAGTTTTTGATATTTCCAGAAGACGTTTGTTACTTCAGAGATAAACAGACTCGGGGCAATGACCCAATCAGCGTCAGCAACATGAGCAGTAAATTTTTCCGCTAAGGGTCTCTGTAGAACGATCTCTATCGCCGCACTGACATCCAGAACAGCTATCATCGCTCGCGATCCTTTCTAATCAGGGACACCGGATCAATATCACGTCCTGTTTTATTAGAAGTACAGGGGTGATCAACAATAGCCTGCAACAGTTTTTTTCTCCTCTGCTTATGAGATGCCGTTGTTTTCAGCCCTTTTGCCAATGTAATAACAGCTTCCTGGGCAAGACTGCGATGTTCTTTATTCGCTTTTTCCTGCAACAAATGATAAATATTGTCCGGCAACTCTCTCACTTGCAATGATGGCATCGCACAACCTCCCCTGGAATTTTTTTTATCCAGCCGTGAGTGGATTAATTACAATCAAAGATTACTGCATTTTTCATCACTTTGCAAGCGATGTGCGGCTTAAGGGTTCACTCAACAAAAAAAGAAAGAACACAAATTAGTGCGCCCATTGTGCGGGAAACGATCAGTACTCCCCGGATGCTTATCAGCGGCTGGTTTACGCAGGAGGAAGCGTTGCGTATTGTGAATGGGATTAACACAAAATAAATTTGTAAAAGTTCACCGGCACTCTCATCTGCACGCGCTCAAGCCCTGCAGGTAAGCGAGGCCCGAGACTCCGATAACACCATGTTATTTTCCTACAGTCCCTTATCTCCTGCAAAAGCATACTGGAATGACGAAAAGAAGAAAATGTGACAAAGTAGAATTACTTGAGCAGGGTATCATTGGTCCATATTTTGGCCTGTTTCTGCACCCTGGATAACCAGGAGGTAATCAGCTCATTTTGCGCAGAAGCTAACAACTGTTCGTGAATTTGTTCACGCTCGGCATCGTCTACTTTTTCCGTACTCAGACGGCGCTCTGTAACCTCATACACATAGTAGGTGTTGTTCACCTGGACTGCATTCTTTGCCAGTTTTTCTTTCCAGGGCAGTGTAAATCCATCCTGGAGTACCTGGGACGGCAGCGAATCCTTGTCCCCAGGGGCGGAACGCTTCAGGAAACCTGTTGCATGGATCTGGTAACCACTTCCAGCAGCACTCTTGAGACTGCCATTTTCACGGCCGGTGGCAAGGAGATCATCAGCAGCCTTAGCGGCAAGGTCAACAGACTTTTCTTTTTTGTAATCCACAACCACACGTTCACGCACAGCGCCTAACTCGGGCAGTGCCGGTTCCTGAACATCATCCACAAAGACAATGGCATAGCCATCAGCCAGCTCAACCAGGGAAGACAATTCACCCTTATTAAGGCTGAATGCGGCCTCCAGAAATTTGGCATCTGCGGTGATCCCTTCAGGTGGCTCACTTCGGCTGAAGAAATCAGCAGTTAAAACTCTTTCCTTGTCCATCTGCCCATACTTGTCCAGACTGCCGGCCCGCATGATATCTTCATAGGTCTTTGAAGCACGCTTAAAGGTAAGTCCACTGGTCTTCTGTTTGCCGTCCTCATCATAACTGAAAAACAGGTACTTCAGGAGGATCTTGGGTTCTGAGCGATAGTTTTCTTTATTTGTCTCAAACCAGGGGGCCAGTTCACTGTCTTTGATCTCAACCTTATCCTCAAATGCGGAAGGTTTAAAAATGACATAGGCAAATTGGATTTCTTCACCGGTATATGCAAGCCAGTCCTGGACAGCATTATCCGAAACCAGGGCAAAAGAACCGATATTATCCGTTACCCGGCGTCTCTGTAAATCAGCTTTCAGGCCGCCTTCATAGGAGGTCGTTGTCATCCTGTTTTGACTGAGTACGGACTTGTACCTGGATAAATCAAAATTACCATTTTCTTGAAAAGCTTCTATTTTTTCAATTTCTTGCTGGGCAGCCAGATCACTGACCACAATCCCCATTTCTTCACCACCCTGGCGGAGGAGTTCTGCCTGGATCAACTGGCCAAGCACCTGCTGTTTAATACCCATTCCCTCCAGCAGGCCGGGCGGAACCTGGCCACCAAACTGCTGCTGGAGATTGTCCACAGCCTGTTCATAGGCACGCTGATAATTCTGATAAGAGATTTCCTGGTCGTTGACAGTGGCAACGGCGTTGCGATTATTGTTCATGTTGCTGCCAACGCCCCAGAAAATAAAAACAATGGCAATCATCAGCACCAATCCCTGGATCATGGTTGACTGGGCCTTTTTACGTAACACATTAAGCATGGTTAATTACTCCTATAAATCACAGGTCATGAAGGTCGACTTGAAGGTTGCATAATTACGACACAAACATATCAGGTTGCCGGCTAAAAAGCCAATCATTGTGTAGTGGAAAAATGATTGACGATTCATTCAAAAAAAAGAGGCTGCCTGCTTGACAAAAAAATCACCTTATAGTAATAAACGCGTGCTTTAACTTAAAAGTGAATAAATTTTTTATTCAATCCATATTATTATTTGTCCAAGGAGGAAAACATGGCAACTATCGAGCACAATGGTAAATCTTACGAGTGTGACGAAGACGGCTTCCTGTTAAAAGGTGCTGAAGAGTGGGACGACAACTGGGTAGATTATGTAAAAGGCGTTGAAGGAATTTCAGACATCACCGACGAGCACCAGAAAGTTATCGATGCCCTGCAGGAATACTACAAGAAAAACGGTATTGCTCCCATGGTACGTATCCTCTCCAAGACCACTGGTTACCCGCTGAAGAGAATTTATGAGCTGTTCCCGTCAGGACCTGGTAAGGGCGCCTGTAAAATGGCCGGCCTGCCGAAACCGACCGGTTGTGTATAATCCTTAATTTAGGATAGATACGAAGTTCAAAGGGAAGGTTGCTTATGCAGCCTTCCCTTTTTTATTGCAAAAAACAAGTGGTGATTCTTCGGGAGTAAGGGCCTGTTAAGAAATAAGTGTTGCATTTAGGCGCTCTGATTTGGGTTAGATTTGTACGATTTGATTGCACAAAACCGGAGGCGTAGCATGGCTACGTTGAGGATTTTGTAATTGAAAATCG
>JAYEKB010000081.1:0-4718 GCA_034660835.1 Thermodesulfobacteriota bacterium | reverse complement strand
TTATTTCTGATGTTATATAATATAAGAATGCAGGCAAAGATTAGTTTTTTACAGTTTCAAATCAAGTTTGCTAAACATATCAAGGAGAAATCATGAGCGTACATCCCCTGGCAGGAAAACTTGCCCCAAAATCCATATTGATTAATGTCCCGGAATTAATTTCAGCCTATTTTACAATAACACCGGATGTTCGAAACAGCAGTGAACGTGTCAGCTTTGGAACGTCTGGTCATCGCGGCAGCTCACTGAACCACAGTTTTAATGAGAATCATATTTTTGCCGTGACCCAGGCCGTATGCGATTATCGCAAAGAAGCGGGTATTAACGGCCTCCTTTTTATGGGAATGGACACGCATGCACTGTCCTGGCCGGCTCAGCTTACTGCACTGCAGGTACTTGCAGCCAATGGTATTGATGTTCGTATTGCTCAGGATTTCGGCTATACACCTACCCCGGTTATCTCCCGCGCCATCCTCACCCATAACCAGCAGGATGGACCGCGTTGTGATGGTATTGTTATTACTCCATCACACAATCCTCCCACAGACGGAGGCTTTAAATACAATCCGCCGCACGGCGGCCCGGCTGATACCGATGTGACCAATCTGATCCAGGACCGTGCCAATGCAATCCTTGAAGAAAATCTTGACCCGGTCAAAAAAGTATCGCTCCAGGATGCGTTGAAAGCCCCGAATATTCAGCAATACGATTACATGACTCCCTATGTCGACGATCTGCATAATGTGATCGACATGGAGGTCATTGCAAACTCTGCTATCCATATCGGGGCTGACGCCCTGGGCGGTGCCGGTCTGGCATATTATGGTGCCATTAAAGAGCGCTATGGCCTGAACATGGATATCACCCATGACACACTGGATTCAAGATTTTCTTTTATGCATTGTGACAAGGACGGTAAAATTCGCATGGACTGCTCCTCGCCATATGCCATGACCGGCCTGGTGGCATTGAAAGAGGATTATGATATCGCCTTTGGCAATGACACCGACTTTGATCGCCACGGCATTGTCACCAGGAGTGTCGGCTTGATGAATCCGAATCATTATCTCAGTGTTGCCATTTCCTACCTTGCGCAAAACCGGCCGCAGTGGAAAAACGATCTGGCCATTGGCAAGACGCTGGTCTCCAGTTCAATCATTGACCGGGTAGCTGCCCATCTGGACAGAGAAGTAGTTGAAGTCCCTGTGGGGTTTAAATGGTTTGTCGACCCCCTTCTCCATGGAACCATTTTCTTTGGCGGTGAAGAGAGCGCCGGGGCCAGTTTCCTGCGTAAAGACGGCACTGTATGGAGTACCGATAAAGACGGTATCATTCTGACCCTTCTGGCCGCCGAAATCACCGCCAAAACAGGACGTGATCCAGGAGAACACTATAAGGAACTGACTGATACATTCGGAGCTCCGATCTATGCACGTATTGATGCACCTGCTACAGCTGAACAAAAAACGATCCTGAAAAAGCTTGTCCCCGAGGATGTTAAAGAGGAAGCCCTTGCCGGAGAACCCATTGAAGCAATCCTGACCAACGCACCGGGAAATGACGCCCCCATCGGCGGTCTGAAAATAGTGGCAAAAAACGGCTGGTTTGCCCTGCGGCCGTCCGGTACTGAAGATATTTATAAAATCTATGCAGAGAGTTTTATCGATGAGGCTCATCTGGGCCGTATCCAGGAAGAAGCCAAAGCGATGGTTGACAAGCTTTTGTAACAGTGCTTGCTTCTCTATGAAAAAGCCAGCCCCCAGTCGTCCGTACCGCGGTCAACTCCCGTAGTGTTGTCATCTGCGAGAGCAGGTACTTGACGGTACATTCACAGTTCGCAATAATGTTGTTGGATAAGTAACGCTTTGATAATGTGTATGATACGTTATCTTTTATATTTGACAGCCGTCTCTGTTCTTTGTTTTCTTCTGCCTGTATTTGCCGTATCCTCTGAGAAAATAATGCCGGAATCCGTTATGGAGCATTCTACCGAAAATCTTTCCGAACAGGGGGAAGAGAAAGAAAAGAATTTTTGGGACTTCCTGAGGGGTATCCCTGCAGAAAACAGCATTAACCTGGGAATGTGGTCATATCATTTTATTGACAATGACGATTCATATCGAACCACGCACAACCTTATCGCGATTACATATAAAGGCATATTTGCCGGTACTTTTGAAAACTCGAACGATGACCGAACATGGACTGCCGGTATTCAACGGGATATTTACAGTACCAATTTAGGTGTGTTGTCAGTCGATATCGGCTACCGGCTTGGCCTGATGCACGGTTACGAAAAAATGGTAATCGCTGACTCCGGGATAACTCCCCTTTTGCAGGTGTACAGTGACCTGAGATACAAGATGGTCGGGGTACAGTTCTCCTGGGCAGGCAGTGTTGTAACGGCAGGTTGTATTCTGCACTTTTAAACGGAGCATTTCAATTCATTGTGTTGATGAACCAATGATTGATCCAGGATCCTGCGAATTTGTGAAGCTCAAACGCATTTTTTTTCAACCGCTGCTTTTTCCAATTGCCTTTTTCGGCAAGACTATTCTGGCCGGCAGTCTGCTGCTTATCCTGCCTGTCAGTCTGGCAGACGGTTTTTCCCTGTCATGGACAGATGCTCTTTTTACTGCAGCCTCTGCCACCTGTGTGACCGGGCTGACTGTTGTTGATACCGGAACAACCTTTTCCACCTTCGGAAAATCGGTCATCCTTTTTCTTATCCAGATCGGCGGACTCGGGATTATGTCCCTGACTTCGCTTGCCATGTATCTTTTCAGGCAGCGGGTTACACTGACCGACCGTATTGCCGTTGGTCAGAATCTGCTCCAGGATCCGCGTTTCCAGCTTGGTCGTTTCCTGCTTCGTATTGTCTTCTGGACCTTGCTCATCGAGCTCATTGGGGCTGGTCTGCTGTATCTTGCCACCAGGGGTGAAATGCACTTTGGCTCAGCCCTGTTTCACTCTATATCGGCTTTCTGTAACGCCGGGTTTGCTCTGTACGGCGACAGCCTTTCCAGTTGGTCGGACAATGTCCCGGTCAATATGGTCTTTATCTCTCTTATCATCCTTGGCGGCATAGGTTTTTTTGTCATGGTGGAAACCGTACAATGGCTGTCAAGCAAACTTTCATTGAGAGGCAATACGCCACCGGTACGACTGAGCTGGTATTCGACGGTTGTGCTGCAGACAAGTTTTTTTCTGGTGGTCGGAGGCACCCTTGCCCTGTTTATTACGGAGTGCATCGTGCAATCTCATGATATGTCCTGGCATGTTGAACTGTTGACAAGTCTTTTTCAGGCAGTCTCCTGCAGAACGGCAGGATTTAATACGATTCCCATAGCAGGATTGACCAATGTAACGCTGCTGCTGATGATGGGACTGATGTTTATCGGGGCGGCACCGGGATCCTGCGGAGGCGGCATCAAGGTAACAACCTTTCGTGTTCTGCTTGGTTTTCTACGTGCTGAATTACGGGGCAGGGATCAAACTGTAATCGGGAGAATGGCAGCAAGTCGCGAGACAGTGAGCCGGGCACTGTCTCTGTTTGCTTTTTCCGTGGTCATCATCGCTACGGCAATTTTTATTCTCAGCATCAGCGAAACCGGTTCAATTCCGCACGGCGAAAGCAGGGGCAAATTTCTTGAGATTGCCTTTGAAGTGGTTTCCGCTTACGGGACAGCGGGTATCTCCACCGGTCTGACGCCGCAACTGTCCATTTTCGGCAAGTATGTTATTATTATTCTCATGTTTCTCGGTCGTCTTGGTCCCCTGGTTTTTATCGGCGTCCTGCACACCCTCCAGCGCCGGGAATCCTTTAGCCGGCCGGAGTCGGATCTGCTCATAGGTTAGGAGAATATATCATGAAATTGGAAATTGCTGTTATCGGGCTTGGTAAATTCGGGTTATATTTTGCCTCCACCCTGGTGGACCTTGGCTATACCGTCACCGGTATTGATAACAGTCAGAACCGCGTCCAGGCTGCTCGAGATAAGCTCAGTCAGGTGTACAAGGCTGATGCGACAAATAAAGACGCCCTTGAGCAGATTGGCCTGACTGAGGTATCCCATCTATTGATCAGTGTGGGTGACTCTATCGCGGCCTCCTCCATGATTGCCATGTATACAAAAGAAATGGACATAGCCCAGGTCTGGGTCAAAGCAGTATCGCCTGATCATCAGCGACTGCTGTATAAGTTAGGCGTGGATGAGGTGATTATACCTGAACAGATGGCTGCCATTCAGCTTGCCAGTAAGGTGGCCATCCCCGGGTTTCTGCAATATGCGACCTTTGACCCGGAGGTTTCGTTTCAGGAACTGACCATTTCGAAGTGGGCCGGAAAAAGCCTGCGTCAGCTGGATCTGATCAAAAAAATTCAGGTTCAGGTCATCGCCATTAAAAAATTGGATACAGATACATACGAATATGCACCGGATTCGGATTATTCCTTTCAACCAGGCGACAGCATTATTATTCTGCGCCATACAGATACACCTGAACGTATCAGGGCTTGAGCGTGATAGTGAAAACTCGGAACTTACCTTTAACTGTATTTGATCATGGATGGAGGCGATTGTTGCATCCATTAGCCCGCATATTTCATGAACACTTTGCTCATTTTAAGGTAACCTCTGTAAATCATATGATAAAATTGCGCATTATCCCCTACTTTAAATTTGCAAAGTGTTCACCGAAGGCAAGCCGATGCGACC